>JBCCLX010000069.1:0-14247 GCA_039026635.1 Pseudomonadota bacterium | reverse complement strand
GCGGGCCTGGCCTATGCGCTCATCGGGCCGAAGGACGATGTGCTCCCCGTACGCGGTGAGACGCCTTGGACGGCCTGGCGACGCCATCTCTCGCATCCTGCCCTGCGCGCGGCCTTCGCCATCGGTTTTGCGATCCTTTTCGTCTTCGTTGGGGTCTTCACCTATGTGAACCTGTATCTGACGGAGGTGTTGGGGATCGAGGCCGCGGCGCTGGGCCTGGTCTACCTCGTCTTCCTGCCCGCTCTCCTGACAACGCCCTTCGCCGCTCAGTCGGTCAGCCGGCTCGGCCCGAAGCGTGTCTTCCAACGCTCTGGCGCAGCGGCACTCCTCGGCGTGGGATTGACGCTCGTTCCCTCGATCCCTGTGGTGCTCTTGGGGCTCGCCATCATCGGTGCGGGGACCTTCTTCATGCAGGCGGCCGCGACGGGCTTTGTCGGGCGCACGGCTGTGGGAGACAGGGCGGCGGCCAACGGGCTCTACCTGACGAGCTACTACATCGGCGGGCTGATCGGCGCCTTTGCGCTTGGCCAAGCCTATGTGGCGGCGGGATGGACGGCCGTGGCCCTGATCGTCGGCGCAGCGCTGGCGCTCACGCTCCTGCTCGCAGGCCTCTTGCGCCATCCTGGCCCCGAAGTGATGGCGCGCCGCAAGATGCCTGAACCGGAGGTGTGACCGACAGAAAGCCGACCCGAGGCGGCTCGGCGCAGGACGCGTCGACCCCGTCAGGTGCTCGCGGCTGGGGCTAATGCAGCCTCCAAACGCTGCCATTCCGCCGCGGATCCGGGCAGGCCAAGGCGCAACCATCGAGGGTCGTAGCCGAAGGCACGGGTCCAGATCCGGGCGGCCGCCAAGCGCTCACGCAGGGCCAGCGCATCCGTCCGATAAAGACGGAAGAGATCTGTGCCCCCAAGCGGCTCCAACCCGCAAGCCTCGGCCAGCGCATCGAGCCGCGCAGCCTCACCCGCAAGCCGCGCCCGCGTCGCGAGCGCCCATGCTCGATCCCGCAACGCCATCGCCCCATAGCTCAGCGCAGGACCCGACACGGCCCAAGGTCCGGCCGCCGCCCTCAACCCTGCGATCAAGGCCTGCGGTCCGACGGCAAAGCCGAGCCGGAGCCCCGCGAGCCCGTAGAACTTACCAAGCGAGCGCAGGATGATGAGATTGCCGATCTGTCCCGCCAGGGGGCAGAGGGAAAGCTCTGGTGCCACATCGCCAAAGCTCTCATCGACGATGAGCGTGCCGACCGTGCCAGCCAGCGCCCTGAGGGCCGTGGGTTCATGCCGAGACCCGTCCGGATTGTTCGGATTGACGACGACCGCCACTCGAGCGCCGGCCAGCGCCGCCCCATCGCGCGTCTCCTCAACCTGCCATCCCTCGGCCGCGAAGGCGGCGGCATGTTCATTGTAGGTGGGACCGAGGATGCGGACGGCACCCTGCCCCGGCGCCGAGAGCGGCCCCAAGACCCGCGGCAAGAGCCCGATGGCCGCCTGCGCGCCTGCCATCGCCAAACAGGCGGCCTCTGCGTCGATGCCATAGGCCTCCCGGGCCGCCGCCTCGCAACGCGCCTGCATCGCCTCATCGGGCAGTGCGGTCAGCGCCTCCGGCGGGAGCCCCGGCAGGGGCGCCGGAGAAGGCCAGGCTCGGCGATTGATCCCCGTCGAGAGATCGATCCAAGCGGATCTAGGCCCGCCGTGGCGCGCCATCGCGGCCCCCATATCGCCGCCATGCTCCCGCGGGCCGGCCGGCGCCTCGGCGTTGGGCACCGTCGCTGTCTCCGCCTCGGTCTCGATCTCGGTCCGCGCGCTCTCCGGTGCCGCCGATGGCATCCTAGCCCTCCATCCTCAGTCCCCTTTGATGGCGAGCCCGTGCCGGAGCGTCCAGGGGTCGGTGCGGGACCGCCCGGCCGTGGCGCGCTGTGCTGAAGCGATAGACCGCCGAGGCCCCCAACGCCCAGAGCGCCGCGCGCGCCTGCTCCTGAGCGCCCTGGCCCGGCGCGAAGAGGAGCGCGCGCGCAGGCCCTGTGTGCGCCGAGGCGAGGCCCAGAGCGCCCGTTTCTCGAACCAGTGCCTCGAGCGCCTCTGGCAAGCGCGCGCCCCTATGGGCTGCATTGCGCCGGGCGCTTTCCGAGGCGATCCGCCCGAGCGCCTGGCGATCTCCCTGCGCCGAAGCCTCGACCCAAGGAGTCACCAGATCCGCGATATCGGCAAAGGCCTCGTCGCGGGGATCGGTGCGCTCGGGCGGGCCGATCAAGGCCCCGACCGCGTCGAAGGCCGGCGGTGCCGGCAAAGGGCGCAGCACCCGGGCCTGGCGAGAGGCCCAGAGAAGCGCCTCTGGCTGCTCGAACATGACCGGATCGCTCGCTCCTTCGAGCGCTAGACAGAGCGCCGCGAGACGGCCTTCGGCACCCGGAGGCCGAGCGCCTGAGCCGGTGACCGCGAGGTCTGACGAGCGCGCGAGGCGCCCGCGTTGTGCGGCGCGCACGGCCCGGGCGATGGCGACGAGTGCGGCGGTCGACGCGCCGGCGCCCGCTCCCGCCGGCATCGCGCTATGCAGGCGGAGGCGGCCCCGTGCCCGGGCGCAGACCGGCTCCGCAAGTGCCGCGATCAGCCTGCGCGCCGTCGCAGCGGTCACCGGCGGCGCGGCCCCTGCATGCAGCGCAAAGGGACCGGATGGTTGCCATATCGCCTGCGTGCGCAGCCCGGGCGTCGGCAGCGTGATGAGCGCGACCGGCCCATCAGGGCCGAGGCGCCCTTGCAGGAACTCGCCAAAATGCCCTTCAGCACTGCCATAGAAAGGGGCTCGCGAACCCATCACGCCCGCCGATGACCACCGGAAACCGGCTGACAGCTGTCGCACAAGGGCAAGGACAGAACCGCCAACCAGTCCGTGCATGCCGCGACACAGGCCAAGATCTCGCAGCGTGCTGGGCCCGCTATGGGCCGCTGAGGATCTCGGCTCGATCGCCACCTCATTGCCTGCTCAACCGTCCTGCCCCAACCCGCATCGCCGGCATCCCGACGCCAGATCGGCCGGCTCTGTCAATCTCCATTTGCAGTTGACACTGCTCGGGCGCCATGACCTTGTGACCGAGCGTTGGTTCCCGGAAAGCGAGAGTTTCTGGGCTGAGAGGGAAGTCGGGCCGGAGCGATCCACGCTGGAGCTTCGGGACCCCGCGCCGCCCCCGCGACCGTCAGCGGCGAGCCCGCTCCCCATCGTGCCACTGGGACGTCACGTCCCGGGAAGGCGGGGAAAGGGTGAGGACCCGCGAGCCGGGAGACCTGCCTTCGCGCCGCCGGCTCGATCGGCGGATCGCCGCCGTCGCCGGCTGAGGTCCGAGACCTGCCGACGCGACGGAGAACGCATGCGGGCGGGGTGCCCCGCGGCGGGGTGAAGGACGGCAGGGCCGATGTGCGGCCCCGTCGCCGTCCCTGTCCCGGCCGTCCCCTGCCGACAGGAAGGCTGGACGCGCGATGGACCGTCGCCGCCTGAACCGAGTGAGCGATGCCCCGGCGCGCGCCGCTGTGGGGTGCCGGCTATGACGGCGCCCGTCAGCGAAACCCGCAGCGCCCATCCTCAGGCTGCCGCCGAACCGGTCTTCGATGACGCCTTTCGCAGATCGCTCACGAGCCTGATGGCCTGGCGCCGGGACGTGCGCCGGTTTCGCCGCGACCCCCTGCCTGACGGGATCTTGGACGATCTGCTGGCCCAGGCCGCCACGGCTCCCTCGGTCGGCCTCTCCGAACCCTGGCGCTTCGTCCTTGTCGAGAGCGCGCCCGCTCGCGCGACGGTGCGCGCTAGTTTCGAGCGCGAGAACGCGACCGCCCTCGCCGAGCGGGACAGCGATGCCGCCCTTTATGCGGGCCTCAAGCTCGCCGGTCTCGACGCCGCGCCCGTGCAGATCGCGGCCTTCTGCGCCGATGACACCGCGAAGGGCCGTGGCCTCGGCGTGCGCACGATGCCCGAGATGCGCGCCTATTCCGTCGTCTGCGCCGTCATGCAGCTTTGGCTTGGCGCGCGCGCTCATGGGATCGGCCTCGGCTGGGTCTCGATCCTCGATCCGGCCGAGGTGGCACGCGCCTGCCGCGCCGACCCTGATTGGCGCCTCATCGCTTATCTCTGCCTCGGTTACCCTGAAGACACGCACCTCGATTGCGAGCTCGAGCGTGCCGGATGGGAGCACCGGGACCGTCTTGCCGACCGATTGACCCGCGCCTGATCCACGCCCTGCATTCCCCTTCGGAGACCGCCATGCCCACCGCCGTTCCCACCGCCATGTCCCGCAAGATCCCCGCCACCGTGATCACCGGCTTCCTTGGCGCCGGCAAGACGACCCTCATCCGCCACCTGGTGGAGAACGCCCGAGGCCGGCGCATCGCGCTCGTGATCAATGAGTTCGGCGATTTCGGTGTCGATGGTGAGATCCTGAAGGGCTGCGGCATCGAGGGCTGTGCCGAGGACGACGTGGTCGAGCTGTCCAATGGCTGCATCTGCTGCACGGTCGCCGATGATTTCCTACCAGCGATCGAGAAGCTGCTCGCCCGCGAACCGGCGCCCGATCACATCGTGATTGAAACCTCGGGCCTCGCGCTTCCGCAGCCACTGGTGCGCGCCTTCAACTGGCCGGAGATCCGGACGCGCGTGACGGTCGACGGCGTGGTCACGGTGGTGGACGGGCGCGCGCTGGCCGACGGGCGCTTTGCGGGTGATGAGGCGGCTGTAGACCGCCAGCGCGCCGCGGACGATCAGCTGAGCCATGAGACCCCGCTCTCAGAGCTCTTCGAGGATCAGCTGGCCTGCGCCGATCTCGTGCTCGTCAACAAGACCGACCTTTTGGAGGCTGGCGAAGCCGCAGCGCTTGAGACGCGGCTGGGGGCGGAGACGCGCGAGGGCGTGCGCGTTGTCCCGGCCCGCCATGGTGCGGCGGCCCCGGAGGTCGTGCTCGGTCTTGCCATTGGCGCCGAGGACGATCTGGAGGCGCGCCGCGAGGTGCATCACCACCACCACGATCACGATCATCACGATCACGATCATCATGACGATCACCACCACGATCATGATGATCACCATGATCACGACCATCACCACCACCATGACGATCATGGCCATGACGCCTTCGAGAGCTTCGTCGTCACGCTCCCGGAAACGGACAGCCCCGCCGCTCTCACCGCCCGGGTCGAGGCCGCCATCCGGGCACATGATCTTCTGCGCGTCAAAGGCTTTGCGGCCGTGCGAGGCAAGCCCATGCGCCTCGTCCTGCAGGCCGTGGGGCCCCGGGTCTCGACGCATTTCGACCGGCCGATCGAGCCGGGTGCGCTGCGCGAGACCCGTCTCGTCGTCATCGCGCAGGCGGGCATCGATCGCGCTTCCATCACCGCGGCTCTGACGCCCGAGCCCGTGGGCGCCTGAGGTCGATGCTGGAGATCGAGTCCGAGGCGGTGGACCATCCGGACGCGCTGGCGCTGATCGCCGGTTCGGAGGCGGAGCTTTCCGCCCTTTACCGCCCCGAACACCGCTATGCGTTCTCGCCGGAGGAGCTGATCGCGGCCAACGTCTATTTCGTGGTCGCCCGCCGCGATGAGCAGCCGATCGGCTGTGGCGGCATGGCGCCGCTTGAGGGCTATGGCGAGCTCAAACGCGTCTATGTGGCGCCCGAGGGCCGGCGCGGCGGGATCGCACGCGCCATCGTCGCGACGCTCGAGGATGCCGCCCGGGCGCGGGCGCTGCCGATCATGCGGTTGGAGACGGGGGCCGCCTCCCCGGAGGCCGTCGCGCTCTACGAACGCCTC
Organism: Pseudomonadota bacterium; assembly: GCA_039026635.1. Lineage (GTDB taxonomy): Bacteria > Pseudomonadota > Alphaproteobacteria > Rhodobacterales > Rhodobacteraceae > Thermohalobaculum. The sequence goes on along the minus strand of JBCCLX010000069.1, from coordinate 8,461 downwards.
GGCTATCGCCGCCGCCCGCCCTTCGGCAGCTATGTCGAAAACGGCTCCTCGATCTTCATGGAGAAGGCGCTCTGATGCACCTGCTGCAGGCCCAGGCCGGTGAAATCGGGGATGGGACGGAGCCGATCGATCCCGGCCAGTCCCCCGCCGATCTCGTCGTCATCTCCGCCAATGATGCGGAGCTTGCGGCGCTGGCCGAAGCGCGGGCGCGGCTCGGCGATGAGGCGCCCTCGCTGCGGCTTGCACGGCTCGACTGGCTGAAGCATCCCTTCTCGGTCGACCTCTATCTCGAAGAGACCCTCACGCGCTCGCGCCTGGTCGTCGCACGGCTCCTGGGCGGCGAAGCCTATTGGCCTTACGGCGTCGAACAATGCGCAGCCCGTCTCGACCCGCTCGGCATCCCCTTCGCAGCGCTGCCGGGTGATGATCGGCCGGACGAAGGGCTTGCGCGTGTCTCCTCGCTCGCGCCTGAGGCCTGCCAGATGCTCTGGTCCTATCTCGTCGAGGGCGGGCCGGAGAACGCCGCCAACTTTCTACGGCTGGCCGGGCATCTGCTGGGCCAGGGCGAGGCGCCCGCGGGGCCTGCCCCGCTGCTGCGCGCCGGCGTCTACCTGCCCAGGCCTCTGCCCGGCAATCTTCGCGCGGGCGGCACGACGGCCGATCTCGAACGCCTGCGCACCCATTGGCAACCAGACCGTCCCGTAGCCGCGATGGTCTTCTACCGCGCGCTCCTGCAGGGCGCAGGGCTCGAACCCGTCGACGCGCTCTGCCGAGCCCTCTCGGATGAGGGGCTGAACCCGCTGCCCGTCTTCGTCGCCTCCCTCAAGGATCCGGTTTCGGCAGCGACGCTGAGCGGTCTTTTCGCCGATGCACCACCCGCGGTCGTCCTCAACGCCACAAGCTTCGCCGTCGGTAGCGCCGAGGCGACCGGTCAACGCGTGCCGACGCCCCTCGACGCCCCCGGCGCCCCTATCTTGCAGGTCGTGTTCTCGGGTGGGGACGAGGCAGCCTGGGAGAGCGGCGATCGGGGCCTCACGGCACGCGACATCGCCATGAACGTGGCTCTGCCTGAGGTCGATGGCCGCCTTCTGGCCGGCGTCGCCGCCTTCAAGGGCGAGATCCGGTCGGATGCGGCGACAGAGTGCCCCGTGCTCGGCTGGCGGGCCCGGCCCGACCGGGTTGCCTTCATCGCGCGCCTTGCCGCCGCCTGGGCGCGCCTGGCCGGCACCCCACCCGCAGCGCGTCGCATCGCCCTGGTCCTCGCCAATTACCCCAATCGCGACGGTCGGCTCGCCAATGGCGTCGGCCTGGATGTGCCCGCTTCGGCGGCCCGGGTGCTCGCCGCATTGGACGAGACGGGCTATGCGGTCGAAAACGCGCCCGCCGACGGAGCCGCCCTGATGGCGCGGCTGACTGCTGGCCCCACGAATGCCCTTGGCGAACGGCAGGCGCGCGAGGGCGGGGAGACGCTCGCGCTCGAGGCCTATCGCGTCGGCTTCGCGCGTCTGCCCGCGCCGCTCCAGACCGCGATGACCGACCGCTGGGGCCCGCCCGAGGCCGATCCCTTCGTAGAGCAGGGGGCCTTCCGGCTCGCCATCCACCGCTTCGGTAGCGCGGTCGTCGGTGTCCAACCTGCGCGGGGCTACAATATCGAGCCCGTCGAGACCTATCACAGCCCCGACCTCGTCCCGCCCCACGGCTATCTCGCCTTCTACCTCTGGCTTCGCGCGCAATTCGGCGCCCATGCCATCGTCCACCTCGGCAAGCACGGCAATCTGGAATGGTTGCCGGGCAAGGCGGCAGGGCTGTCCGAGACCTGCTATCCCGAGGCGATGCTGGGCCCGATCCCGCATCTCTACCCCTTCATCGTCAACGATCCCGGCGAGGGCACCCAGGCCAAGCGCCGCGCGCAGGCCGCGATCGTCGACCATCTGACCCCGCCGCTCACCCGCGCGGAGACCTATGGGGCGCTGCGCGATCTCGAAGCCTTGGTGGACGAATACTACGAGGCCGCCGGCGTCGATCCCCGCAGGCTCGCGCATCTGCGCGGTGAGATCCTGGCGCTCACCCAAAGCGCCGGGATCGATACGGATGCCGGGATCGAGGAGGCGGATGACGCTGATAGCCGCCTGCGCAAGCTCGACGACTTTCTCTGCGAGCTGAAAGAGAGCCAGATCCGCGACGGGCTCCATGTCTTCGGCGCCGCCCCCGTGGGCCGGTTGGAAACGGATCTTCTCGCCGCCCTCGCCCGCCTGCCGCGCGGCCAGGACAGCGGGCCGAGCGCCAGCCTGATCCGCGCCCTGACCCGCGATCTGAGGCTCGAGCCCTCCGCAGAGGACGCACCCTTCGACCCGCTGGACTGCAGGATGTCCGCGCCTTGGACGGGCACGCGACCGGAGGCGCTTACCGCTCTGACGCCCGATCCGTGGCGCAGCACGGGCGACACGGTCGAGCGGCTGGAGTTGATGGCGACGCGCTTGATCGAGGGGATGCCGCCGGATCCGGCCTGGTCCGCCACCGTCGCGGTCCTGGGGGACATCGAGGCGCGGCTGCGACCAGCATTGCGCGCCTCCGGCCCTGCCGAACTCGCAGGCTTGCTCACCGGCCTCGATGGGCGTTTCGTGGTCCCTGGGCCCTCCGGCGCGCCGACGCGCGGGCGGCCGGACGTGCTGCCCACGGGGCGCAATTTCTACTCCGTCGACACGCGCGCCGTGCCAACGCCCGCGGCCTGGGCGCTGGGCTGGAAATCCGCCTGCCTGCTGATCGAGCGCCATGCCCAGGAGGAGGGGGACTGGCCCCGCGCCATGGCGCTCACGGCCTGGGGCACGGCGAATATGCGCACCGGCGGGGATGACATCGCCCAGGCGCTGGCCCTGATGGGCGTGCGGCCGACCTGGGATGCCGCCTCGCGACGCGTCACGGGATTCGAGATCCTGCCCCTCTCGATCCTCGACCGGCCGCGGGTCGATGTAACACTGCGCGTTTCCGGCTTTTTCCGCGACGCCTTCCCCACCCAGATCGACCTTATCTCCAGCGCCGCGCGGGCTGTGATGGGGCTTGATGAGCCTGAGGAGCTCAACCCCGCCGCCGCGCGCTATGCCCGCGAACGCGACCGTCTCACCCGCGCAGGCGCAGACGATGCCGAGGCCCGCGCAGGCTTCCGCGTCTTCGGCGCCAAGCCGGGTGCCTACGGGGCGGGCCTGCAGGCAATGATCGACGAGCGGCTCTGGCAGACGCCGGGTGATCTTGCCGACGCGTTCCTGAGCTGGGGCGGCTATGCCTATGGCGAAGGAGCCGAAGGAGCGCCCGCGCGTGATCGGCTGGAGGCGCGCCTGGCTGAAGCCGATGCCGTCGTCCAGAACCAGGACAATCGGGAACACGATCTTCTGGACAGCGACGACTACTACCAGTTCGAGGGGGGCATGGCGGCCACTGTCGAGCATCTCTCGGGCCGGGCGCCGCGGATCTGGCACAACGACCATTCGCGGCCCGAGCGCCCCGTCATCCGCAGCCTCGCCGAGGAGGTGGCCCGCGTCGTCCGATCGCGCGTCGTCAACCCGAAATGGATCGCCGGGTGCAAGCGCCACGGCTACAAGGGCGCCTTCGAGATGGCGGCAACCGTCGACTATCTCTTCGCCTTCGCCGCCACGACCCATGCCGTGCGCGACCACCATTTCGATCTGGTCCACGAGGCCTATCTGGCGGACGACGAGACCCGCGCGTTCGTGGCTGAAGCCAATCCGGCAGCGCTGCGCGAAATGGCGGCGCGGCTCCTCGAGGCGATCGAGCGCGGGCTCTGGCAGCCGAAGTCCAACAGTGCAGCCGCTGAGCTGACCGCTCTCGCAGGAAAGATCGATGCTTGAGATCCGCGCTGTAGCCGACGACGACAAGCTCGCTCATGAGGATCTGGCCAAGCGGATCGACGGGATCTTGGAGACCTATGCGGAGACCCATCGCCGCCCCTTCGACAACCGCTACGTCAGCTTCGAGGCCAAAGAAGACGGCGCGATGATTGGCGGGATCCACGCCTATGTCCTCTATGGCTGGTGCTTCATCAAACTCCTCGCCATCGAGCCCGGTCACCGCGGCAAGGGCCTCGGCGAGACGCTGATGCAGCAGCTGGAGGAACGCATGCGCGCCGAAGGCGTCATCGGCCTCTGGGTCGACACCTATGAGTATCAGGCACCCGGCTTTTACGAACGCCTCGGCTTCACCCGCTACGGCACGCTGGAGGCGGCTGAGCCCATCTGCAACCGCCACTACCTCTACAAGCGCCTGACCGCGACGCCATGATCCGAGCGCTCTTCATCTGCGGCAAAGCGCGTTCCCGCAGCCCGACCGCGGCGCAGATCTTCGCGGAGTGGCCGGGTGTCAGCACGGATTTCGGTGGCATCAGCCGCGATGCCGACGACGCGCTCAGCCTCGATCAGATCGACTGGGCGGATATGATCTTCGTGATGGAGCAGCGCCATATCACGCGGCTTTCCGAACGCTTCGGCTCGGCCCTGGCGGGTCGGCAGCTGGTCAATCTGCGGGTGCAGGACAGGTTTCGCTATATGGAGCCCGACCTCATCACGTTGCTGACCGAACGCGCCGGCCCCTATCTGCGCCCGGAAGGAGTGCCGCGATGAGCGCGCCGCTCGCTCGCTGTCCTGCGCCTGCCAATGCGGCATTGAAGGGCGCCGATCAGCTCGAAGCGCTTCTGCGCGCGAGCCCCGGCCTGATGGCAGCGCTCCATGCGGCGCGGGCGGTCGCCCTGCCCAGCTGGCGCATCGTCTCCGGCGCCGTTTATCAGACCGCGTGGAACGGGCTGACAGGCCGGCCGGACATGTATGGGATCGCCGATATCGATCTCGCCTATCTTGATCCAGACACTTCCTGGGACGCCGAAGACCAGGTGATCCGGCGCGCCGAAATGCTGATGGCCGCGGAGTACCCAAACCTCCCGCCGCTTCAGGTGCGCAATCAGGCGCGCGTGCATCTCTGGTACCCAGAGCGCTTTGGCCATGCCATCCCGCGGCTTAGCAGCGTTGAGGACGGCATGCGGCGCTATGCAGCACGCGCCCATGCCGTGGGTGTCCGACTTGAGGCAGATGGCCGTCTCGATATCGCGGCCCCCTTCGGGCTTGCGGACATTCTCACGCTGCGCATCGCGCCCAACCCGGCGCTGCCGAATGCCGCGACCTATGCCGCCAAGGCCGCGCGCCAGCGTGCGCTCTGGCCCGAGCTGACCATCGCCCCCTGGCCCGACGCTGGCCCGGCGCCGGCGCCCCCCCTGCCCCACTCTCGGAGGATTGAATGAGCGACGAGACCGCAGCCGACGATCTGGAGAGCCACGCCAAGAAGATGGCCAAGAAGGCCGCCGCGCGTGAGAAGATCATGGCCACCAAGACCGATGAGAAGGGCCTGATCATCGTCCACACGGGCAAGGGCAAGGGCAAATCCTCGGCCGCCTTCGGCATGATCTTCCGCTGCATTGCCCATGGCATGCCCTGCGCCGTGGTTCAGTTCATCAAGGGCGGGATGGACACGGGGGAGCGCCGCCTGATCACGGAGCACTTCGGCGAGATCTGCCAGTTCCACACCATGGGCGAGGGCTTTACTTGGGTCACCCAGGACAAGGCGCGCGATATGGAGATGGCTCAGGCCGGCTGGGAAACGGCCAAGGGCCTGATCCGCGATCCCGCGATCCGTATGGTCCTGCTCGACGAGATCAACATTGCGCTGCGCTATGGCTATCTCGACCTCGAGGCTGTGCTGACTTTCCTGCGCGAGGAGAAGCCGGAGCAGACCCATGTGGTGCTGACGGGGCGCAATGCGGCGGAGGCGCTGCTCGAGGCCGCGGATCTCGCCACTGAGATGACGTTGGTCAAACACCCCTTCCGCTCCGGCGTGAAGGCGCAGGCCGGCGTCGAGTTCTAGCCCGCGCCCCGCCCCAGCCCGCAAGCCGAGGACCGCCATGACCACGCCCGCCCCTGCCCGCCGCCCGCTGCCCCCAAGCCCCTGCGTGGGGATCTGCGAGATGGACGAGACCCTGGAGCTCTGCCGCGGCTGCGCCCGGACGGCCGAGGAGATCGTGCTCTGGCGCGATGCCGAGCCTGCCTACCACAAGGCCGTCTTCGCCGAGCTCCCCGCCCGTGCCGAACGGCTGGGCTTGCGCCTGCGCCGCCTCTCCTGGGAGCCGGAGGAGATCCTGAGCTGGGCCGCGGACCGGCTTACCGCCGGCGAGGGATGCTGGGTGATTGGCCCGCCGGGTGCTGTCGCAGAAGTCTCTGGGTCGGCTCAGGGTCTGAGCCGCAGCGCGGAGGCCTTGGTTGCCCAGCTCGAGGGGGCCGCCTTACGCCTGATCGCGCCGCGCGGAACGAAGGCTTTTGCCTGGCGCCCTCTCGACACCGCGCCTGAGCGCATTGTGCTGGCGCTGCCAACAGTGCGTCTTGGCGAGCCCGACCCTGCGGAGCTGACCCCGCTAGGCCCCGATCAGGACGCGCTTTTGCCAGGCGATGAGGGCGCGCCGCGCTTCGATCTCGGGCTCGGGCGGGCTGCGGCGCGCTTTTCCGTGCGCAGCCGCGATGCCGCGCTTCTGGCGGCGCTGGAGGCCGCCGTCGGCCAAGCCTTTCCCGCGCATCTTGCAAAGACCCGCGACGCGCTTTTCGCCGCCCAACCCGTGCGCGTCATCGAGACGCCGCTGGCGCGCGCCGAGATCGCGACGCCGATCCCGCTCGGCGATGAACGCACCCAGCCCGGCCCCCATACGCATCTGCTACCGGCGATCCTGAGCGAAGGGTTGGCGACGCCCGCAGGTCTTGCGATGCCCCCGGCCTTCACGGCCGCCGCCCTCTGGATCCCTGCGTGAGGGCCCCCGGTCCCCGCGCCCTCATGCTGCAGGGGGCGGGCTCGAATGTCGGTAAATCCATGCTGGTGGCAGGGCTCTGCCGGGCAGCGGCGCGGCGTGGTCTGCGCGTTGCCCCCTTCAAGCCCCAGAACATGTCCAACAATGCCGCCGTGACGGAGGATGGCGGCGAGATCGGGCGGGCGCAGGCCCTGCAGGCCCTGGCGGCGCGCTACCCCACCACAGTGCATATGAACCCGGTTCTTCTAAAGCCTGAGACGGAGACCGGCGCGCAGGTGGTGGTTCAAGGAAAGCGGCTGGAGACCGTCGAGGCGGGCGGCTATCGAAAGGTGAAGCCGCGCCTCATGCCCCGGGTGCTCGAGAGCTTTCATCGCCTCGCCCGGGACGTCGACCTCGTCATCGTGGAGGGCGCGGGCTCACCCGCTGAGGTCAATCTTCGCGCCAATGACATCGCCAACATGGGCTTTGCGCGCGCCGCTGGTGTGCCGGTCGTGCTCGTCGGCGATATCGACCGTGGCGGCGTCATCGCACAGGTCGTCGGCACGCAAGCCGTGCTCGAGGCAGGAGACGCCGCCCAGATCGCGGGGTTCTTGATCAACAAGATGCGCGGCGACCCGCGTCTCTTCGACGATGGCTATCGTTTCATCGCCGAGCGCACGGGCTGGCCCGGCTTCGGGGTGATCCCCTGGTTCGCGGATGCCGGGCGCCTGCCCGCCGAAGACGCCGTGGGGATCGCGAGCGCCCGACGCGAGGGCGGCATCGTCGTCGCCGTGCCGGAGCTTTCGCGCATCGCCAATTTCGATGATCTCGATCCGCTGAAACTCGAGCCTGGCATCAGCCTCGAGATGATCCCCGCCGGCCAGCCGATCCCCGGCAACGCCGCACTGGTGATCCTCGCGGGCTCGAAATCCACGCGGGGCGATCTCGCACATCTGCGCGCGCAGGGATGGGATGTGGATCTGCTGGCCCATCGGCGCCGCGGCGGGCGCATCCTCGGGCTCTGCGGCGGCTATCAGATGCTCGGGCGCTCCATCGCGGACCCGGAGGGGATCGAGGGGCCGGCAGGCAGCGATCGCGGCCTCGGCCTGCTCGACATCGAGACGGTGATGACGCCCGAGAAGCGACTGGCCCAGGTCACCGGTCGCCATGTGGAAAGCGACACGCCGATCAGCGGTTACGAGATCCATATCGGACGGACGGAGGGCCCGGATCGCGCGCGGCCACTCCTGGAGATCGACGGTCGCGCAGAAGGCGCCGTCTCGACCGACGGACGCGTGGCCGGCGCCTATGTCCATGGCCTCTTCGCGTCGGATGCGTTTCGCGCGGCCTATCTGGCAGGCCTTGGCGCCACCGCGTCGGACCTCGCCTATGACGCGGCGGTGGACGCGACGCTCGACGCGCTTGCCGACCATCGGAGTGGGCCTCGAGATGCAGATTGCCGCCGATACGAGCGCGGATATCGTGAATGATGGCGGTGACGTCACTGTTGACAGTGGTCAGACCCTCACTGGGACGGTGGCCAATGACGGGGGCACGCTGACCAACAACGGTACGATCACGGGGCTGGTCACAAACGATGATGATGTGGTGGCCAGCGGCGCGTTTGACGGC
>JBCCLX010000068.1:0-14399 GCA_039026635.1 Pseudomonadota bacterium | reverse complement strand
GCATTGCCAATGCGGGCGGAGGCCGCCAGCCCCTCATCGGTCAATGTCGCACTGTCGAAATCGAAGAGCACACCGCGCACGACAACGCGGCCGTCCCGCTCCAGCGCCTCGGCGATATCCTCCGGCGATGCAGTGGCGAAATCAAAAGTGGCGGTCGTGCCCAGCAATCCCGGCGTCCCCCCTGACTCGCAACCCGACAGGAGCAAGACCGCGGCTAGGACTGCTGCGGGTGCACGCATGGTGTACGTCATGAGTATTCTCCAATCTCGGTACGACATTACAGAGGAAAGGCCTCCCCGAACGATGCGCGAGACGCGCGGGCAAGGAAAGCTGATCAAGTCGTTTTTGCACAATTTTTGGCAGTGAGGCCGTCACCGCAGGACGCTCTTGCCCTCGGCTCGACGCCCGCCCTGGTGCAGACTGGTCCTGAGCAAGCGCGAGACCAATGGAGGGATGTTCTATGTACTCGAAAGCTCTAAAGGCTGGTGGTTTGGCCGTCGTCACCGGCGCTGCCAGCGGGGTCGGCCGTGTGGCCGCACAGCGCTTCGCGGAAGCGGGGTTCAGCGTGATGCTCGCGGATCTGCCGGGTGAGGCCCTGGATGAGGCGGTTGCCGCCGTCGGCGCTGTCGCGGCCGAAAAGGCGCAGGTCCTCGGGCAACCCACGGATGTGAGCCAGGATGACGCGGTCGACGCGCTGGCGGAGGCCGCCTTCGCGGCAGGGCCCGTCGCCGTCCTGATGAACAATGCCGGGATCGCCGGGCTGTCGACGACGCCCTGGTCCGGACGCGAGAACTGGGACCGTTTGCTCGATGTCAACTTTTTCGGGGTGCTTCGCGGGCTGCAGGCCTTTGTGCCGCGGATGATCGAGGCCGCTCGACCAGCCGTCGTGATCAACACCGGCTCCAAGCAGGGGATCACCACGCCGCCCGGCAATCCCGCCTACAATGTCTCGAAAGCGGCCGTGCGCGTGCTGACGGAACAGCTGGCCCATGAGCTGCGGGAGGCCGGCGCCCCGATCTCGGCGCATCTCTTCGTTCCAGGCTTCACCTATACGGGGATGATCGCGCGTTTTATGCCCGAGAAGCCGGCGGCAGCCTGGACCAGCGAGCAAGCGGTCGACTTCCTCCTCGCGCGCGTGGAGGAAGACCAGTTCTACGTGCTCTGCCCCGACAACGACGTAGACGAAACCCGGGATGCACGACGGATCGAATGGGCGATGCGGGACCTGATCGAAAAGCGACCACCCCTCTCCCGCTGGCATCCCGACTATAAAGAGGCGTTCGCGGCCTTCGAGAAGCCCGACAGCGCGTGAGCGGCCAATGCGCGCGGATTTCTCCTGAAGTCCGTCGGTGCGGTGAGCCAGGCAGATCGCCATCGACGACCTGCCCCGCCCTGCGCCGGACGACCGTAGCACCCTACGATCACGCCGCGTCTTGTGCCGACCCGATGCGACGGCAGGTTGTGCAAACGGCGAAGACGGCCTCATCGCTGCGCCGCCGGGCGACGGAGGTGAGGACGATCTCCCCATCACTGCCGAGGGCCGTGACATGGGGCGTGCCGTCGAGATCCATCCAATCACCCGCATCGATACTGCCGAAACAGGTCAGCTGGCGGGAGACCAGGGCGAAGGCATCGACATCGCCCGGTATCGCGATGCGCTCGGCGTTGCACCGGCAACGGTGCGCACGCATCTGGGCACGATCTACCGAAAGCTCGGTGTCGGCTCCAAGATCGCGCTGTTGCGCATGCTGCAGACGCTACAGGCGTCGCCCCATCCCTCTGCCCCGGAAACCGTCGCGCCACCGACTGGCCTATCGCGGCTGCCGGCGCGCCGCAGGGCGATGATCGGTCGCGAGCGTGAGGTGGCCGACATCCGGGCCCTGCTTGGGCGGGATAACGTGGAGCTCCTCACCCTCACGGGTCCGGACGGAAGCGGGAAGACGCGTCTGAGCCTCGAGATCGGCGCCCAAATGGCTGCCGATTTCGCGATCGATTTTGCCGAGGGCAGCCTGGGGCGAGCGTCGGACGGGTCGTCGCGCCGCCACATGGCGGATGTCATCGACCGCGCGCCTTGAGCGCGACCCTGAAAGGCCGCGCTCCGGACGCCTCGCACAGGGGAGGGTCGTCTCGGCGAAATCGCCCCGTCAGCCCGGTTCTTGAACGAGGCGAAGATAGGGGAGCGGGCTTTTCCAGCCCTCGGGGAAGCGCAACGCCGCCTCCTCGTTCGAGACCGAGGGGACGATCACGACCTCATCGCCGCGCGACCAATTCGCCGGAGTGGCGAGCTGATGGCGCGCCGTCAGCTGCAGACTGTCGATCACGCGCAGGATTTCGTTGAAGTCCCGCCCGGTGGTCATCGGGTAGGAGAGGGTCGCTTTGATCTTCTTGTCCGGTCCGATCACGAAGACGGTGCGCGCCGTCGCATTGTCCATGGCCGTACGCTTGGCCGCGCTATCGCCTGCATCCGCCGGCAGCATCCCATAGAGCTTCGCGATGCTCAGATCCGTGTCGCCGATGAGCGGGTAGTTTAGCGTCTCGCCGACAGCGGTCTGGATGTCGTCGGACCAGCGGGTATGGGCATCGACCGCGTCGATCGAGAGGCCGATCAGGCGTACGCCGCGGCGGTCGAACTCGCCCTTCATCTTGGCCGCCATGCCAAGCTCGGTGGTGCAGACGGGCGTGAAGTCTTTGGGGTGCGAGAACAGAACGCACCAGGCACCGCCCAGCCAAGCGTGAAAGCAGATCGGGCCTTCCGTCGTCTCGGCGGCGAAATCGGGGGCGGTGCTGTTGATGGCAAGAGGCATGGTGGTCTCCTTCATAATGCGGGTTCAGGGTTTCTGGGCACGCGACCTGCGTGCCGTCTGAGCCCGATCTAGACGGCCGACGGAGGCGGCGCCTGAAGGAGATCTGAAAGAGTTCTGAAACCACGCCCATTCCGCTTTGATGCGCCCTCATGCGCTCTAGCGGAAAATCGCGCCGCCGATCAGGCCGCCAGGCGCTGGCGCACGCGTTGAAACCGCCGGTCTCCGGTGAGGGCGACAAAGCTTGGATCGGCGTCGAGCCAGTAGGTGTCGCGCCAGCCATGGTCGAAGAGCTCTTCGAGAAGACGCATCGCCCGTGCCGTTTCCCCGATCATTGCGAGGGCAGAGGCGTGGTAGATCGCCTGAGTACTCTCCTGCACATCGACCCGATCCATGGCGGCACAGGCAGCATAGGGCTCGCCCAACAGCGCCATGGTCGCCGCTGCAGCACTCAACGCCCGCGGATCGCAGAGGTCGACCGAAAGCCGGGCCTGTGCCCGCTGCAGGGCCCGTTCGGCATTGCGCCGCGCCCGTGCTGGCTCGGCCTCCCGCGAGAGCTGAGCGGCCAGCAGATAGCCCTTGATGTTGCTCGGCTCCAGATCGCCGACCTGTTCGAAATAGGTGATCGCGGCGCGCCGGCGGCCGCAGGACATGAGGTACCAGGCGGCGTTGTGCAGGATCACCGGATCACGGCTCTCGCGGGCCAGCGCCGCACGATGCGCCCGCTCCGCCGCGCCCCAATGGCCCGCCATCGCTTCCACATAGCCGAGCGCGGAATGCGCGAGCGCCAGATCCGGCGCGCGGGCGAGCGCCGCCTGCGCCTCATCCCAGGCCTGGTGCAAAAGATGGCGCCGCTCGGACCAATAGGTGTGGACCCGCACGAGCGCGATGGCGCGCTCGGCACGCACCCGGGCGCAATCGGGTGCGCGGTCGACGGCCTCCTCGGTAAGGGCCTCGGCGCGTTCGATTGAGCCGCGACCACAGCGCACCATCTCCCCCCGCGCCTCGAGGCAAAGCGCATGGGCTTCGAGATCGATGTCGCTATCGCAGGGCAGAAGCGGCGCTTGCGGGCGCCCCATAGCCGCAGGCGCGCTCAGCCGATAGCCGCGCTTTGGAATGGTCTCGATCACGCGCTTATCCTCCAGCGTGCGCCGGATCTCGGCTACAGCCTGGGAGAGGCTCTCATCGCTGACGATAACGTCTGGCCAAACCCGGTCGAGTAGCGCGTTGCGGGAGACGACATCGCCCTCCGATTCGACGAGGGCTAGCAAGACGCCCAGCGCCCGTGGCGAGAGCGTCTTCTTGGTGCCGCCACGGGTGGCACTGCGGGCAGCGCTATCGATGCGCCATCTGGCGAGGGTGATCTTCATGGCAGGATCCGGATCGCGCGGGCGATGCTGGTTCTGGGTGCGAGAGGGCCGAGGCGCGACGAGGCGCAAGTGCGGGCAAAGACGCAGTAAGTACCGTCACAAGCCAAGAGCGGATGGGAACGCCTCACAGGAGCGTGAAAGAAAAGTCTCATGATGAGCGGGGGCGGGACGACCAACGTCACCTGAGCCCGTCGAAGCCCTTGGCTTCACTGGCGCGCTTAGTCGAATCGGCAGCCCTTACGCCGCGCGGCCCTGGGCACGACGTCACTCGGCGGCATGCGCGAAGGGCGCGGCGCTATCGCCGGTCTGAAAACGGGATAGGAGGGCTGTTCGGCGGGCTGCAGCCTCTTCGGCGGCGGCCGCCTTCACCGGACCAAAGCCACGGATCTCGAGCGGCAGGCGCGCAATCGCGGTGGCCAGGGCCGCGTTCTTCGCTGTGAGATCGCTCATCAGGCGGTCGAGCGTGCTCTCGTACTCTGCGATCAGACCGCGCTCCATCCGCCGCTCCGCCGTCCAGCCGAAGGGGTCGAGCGGCGTGCCGCGCAGCACCTTACCATGGCGCAGTGCCGCGAAGACGCGGGCCATCCAGGGGCCGAAGGCACGCTTCTTCGGCCGCCCGTCCGGCCCCATGGGCGAGAGCAGTGGCGGGGCGAGGTGGAAGGTGATCCGACCACGGCTGCCGAACGCCTCGTCGAGCGCCGTGCCAAGCGTCTCGTGATGCAGGCGCGCGACTTCATACTCGTCCTTGTAGGCGAGAAGTTTGAAGTAGCCCTCCGCCACCGCCGCGCCGAAATCCGGCGCTCCGGCACGATCGCCAGTCTCCCGTGCTGCTGCCACGCGGGCGGTGTAGCGGCGCGCAAGGCGGGTGCTCTGATACCCCTTCAGGAAGGTCGCACGCCGCGCGATCCGGTCATCGAGGCTCTCCTCCACCGGCGCCTCACGGCCCATCAACCCCGCCACTGCCACCGGATCGGCGATGGCCCAACGGCCGAGATCGAAAGCCCGGAGATTGCCGTCGACGCCGGCCCCATTGAGCCGGATCGCCTGTTCGAGCGCTGCGCGCGAGAGCGGGACCATGCCCGCCTGCCAGGCCGCACCGAGCAGCAGGACATTGGCGTAGATCGTGTTGCCGAGGAGACGCTCGGCCATGGGCTGCGCGTCGATCATGCGCAGAGCCTGCGCGCCCACCCGTGCCTCGATGGCCAGCCTTAGCCCGTTGGCCGGCAGGGCAAAATCGCGGTTGCGCGTGAAGGCGCCGGTGACGACCTCCTCATCCGACAGGAGCACGCGTGTGCGCCCGCGCGCCATGAGCCCCAAGGTCTTGGGCGCGCCAGCGACGACCATGTCGCCGCCGATCACCGCATCCGCCTCACCGGCCGCGATCCGCACGGCGTGGATATCGCCGGGCTCGGGCGCGAGGCGCACATGGATCGCCACCGCGCCGCCCTTCTGCGCGAGCCCAGCCATCTGCATCTCAGAAGCCCCGCGTCCCTCCAGATGCGCGGCCATGGAGAGAAGCGCGCCCACCGTCACCACGCCGGTGCCGCCGATCCCGGTGACCAGAAGGTTCCAGGGCGCCTCCAGCGCCGGCACCTCCGGCTCGGCCAGCGCGGGGATCGCGAAATCGCCACCCCCACCCTTGCGCGGCTCCGCCCCCTCGACCGTCACGAAGCTCGGGCAGAAGCCCTTGAGGCAGGAGAAGTCCTTGTTGCAGGCGGATTGGTCGATGGCGCGCTTGCGCCCGAGCGGCGTCTCGAGCGGCAGAATCGCGACGCAGTTCGATTGCACCCCGCAGTCGCCGCAACCCTCACAGACGGCGGGATTGATGAACACGCGCTTGTCCGGATCCGGAAAGGTGCCACGCTTGCGCCGCCGCCGCTTCTCCGCCGCACAGGTCTGCACATAAACGATCGCCGTTGTGCCCGGGATCTCGCGCAAGCCCTCCTGCACCCGTATCAGATCTTCGCGCGGATGATGGGCAACGCCAGGGGGCATCTCGGGCATGCCCTCCTTCTCATCATAGACGCATTCGACACGGACAACGCCGGCCGCCAGCAGCTCGGCGGCAATCTGGCGCGGCGTGAGACCGCCCTCATGGGTCTGCCCGCCGGTCATCGCGACGGCGTCATTGTAGAGGATCTTGTAGGTGATGTTCACGCCGCTATCGATGGCGGCGCGGATCGTGTTGAGGCCTGAGTGATTATAGGTCCCGTCGCCCATATTCTGGAACACATGCTCGCGCGTGGAGAAGCGCGCCTCGCCGATCCAGTTGGCGCCTTCGCCGCCCATATGGGTGAAACCCTCGGTCTCCCGATCCATCCATTGGACCATGTAGTGACAGCCGATACCCGCATAGGCGCGGGAGCCCTCGGGGATGCGGGTCGAGCTTGAATGAGGGCAGCCGGCGCAAAACCAGGGTTTGCGCTCGGCGATGGCTTCCGCGTTGAAGCCTTCGGTCAGTGCCGAGAGCCGGGCGAGGCCCTCGGCAGCAGGCGGGTGATCGATCCCCTCCAGCGCCAGCGCCAGCCCGATCGCCCGCGCGATCATCGGCGGGTCGAGGTCGAGCTGCGCGGGCAGGAGCGTGCGCCCCTCCAGATCCTTCTTGCCGATCACGCGAGGGCGGGAGGCCATATTGTAAAGCGCCTCCATCACCTGCGTCTCGACGAGGCCGCGCTTTTCCTCGACCACGAGCACCAGATCGAGCCCCTCAGCCCAGGCGCGCAGCCCCTCGACCTCGAGCGGCCAGGCCATGCCGACCTTGTAGGTGGTGATCCCCAGCGTCTCCGCGGCGGCGGCATCGATGCCGAGGCTCGTCAGCGCGCTCTGCAGGTCGAGCCAGCTTTTGCCGAGAGAGACGATGCCGAGCCGCGCCCCGGGCCGCCCCTGCCGCCGGCCATCGAGCGCATTGGCCCGCGCGAAAGCCTCCGCGGCGGCACGCTTGAACGTATGGAGCCGCGCCTCCTGCGCCTGCGGCGTGTCACCAAGCCGGATGCCGAGCCCTCCCTCGGGCATGGCGAACTCCGGCGTCGCGAGCGTTAGGCGATGGGGATCGCCGTCCACTACAGCCGTCGCCTCCACCGTATCCTTCATCGCCTTGATGCCCACCCAGAGACCCGAGAAGCGGCTCAGCGCCCAGCCCGTGAGCATCATGTCGATCAGCTCCTGCACGCCCGCCGGCGCCAGGATGGGCATCATCGCGTCGACGAAGGCATATTCGGACTGATGGCAGGTCGTGGAACTCTCGCAGGTGTGATCATCGCCCATGGCCGCGATCACGCCGCCCAGCGGCGCGGTCCCGGCCAGATTGGCATGGCGGAACACATCGCCCGTACGGTCAACGCCCGGTCCCTTCCCATACCAGAGCCCAAAGACGCCGTCGTGGCGGCCTTCGCCGCGCAGTTCTGCCTGCTGGGTCCCCCAAAGCGCTGTGGCCGCGATGTCTTCGTTCAATCCGGGCTCGAAGCGCACATGCGCTGGCTCGAGGAACCGGTGAGCCTGACCAAAAGCCGTCTCAACCGCGCCGAGGGGCGAGCCGCGATAGCCAGTCACATAGCCCGCCGTGTCGTGCCCCGCGGCCGCATCTCGCGCGCGCTGTATCAGAACCGCGCGGGCCAGCGCCTGAACGCCGGCGAGCAGCACCGGGCTTCGCTCCAGATCGTAGCGGTCCGAGAGCTTCACATCGCGCAGCAGCATCGCAGCCTCCAGCTAGCCTCGGCAAAAGGTAAGATATTCTGACCCAAAATGCAATCGCTGCCCCAGGGCAGGCGTTGTGACGGGATACGCCAGACTGCCCCCTTGGCCGTCTTCCACGCAATGCTACCATGGCGGTGTGGGGATGGCGCGAGCGCCTCGTCGCAGGCGTCGAAAACGGGAGACGAGCGATGCGCGAGACAAGCCTGCTCGGCCTCATGAAGGAGGGCCCGGCCGCCCGCTTCCCTCGGATCGGCGGCTTGGTGCCCGCCGGCGATGGCGCGGTCCACTACCTGACCGACGGGCCCGCAGAGCGCAGCGACGATCAACGTCCGGCAGTTGGGACCAGTGCTGCAACCGGCGCGGAAACCCGTCATGAGGCCACTGTGGAGCCCGTTGTCCTGCTCCACGGCGCGAGCGGCAATCTGCGGGACTTTGCCGTCTCTCTCATGCCCGCGCTTGCCCGCACTCATCGCGCCGTCGCGCTAGACCGGCCGGGCTTTGGCCATTCGGCACCGGTGCCGGGCGGGCATCGACTGGACATGCAGATCCTCGTGCTGCGCCGCGCCCTGCGCCGGCTTGGCCACTACCGTTTCCATCTCGTCGGGCATTCCTACGCGGGCGCGGTCATCCTCGCCTGGGCCTTGAAGTACCCCGATGAGGTGGCGTCTCTGACGCTGATCGGGGGCGCGTCGATGGATTGGGGCGGCACGCTCGAGCCGTTCTACCGGATCGGGGCTGCGCCGGGCGTCGGCCATCTCGTCAGCCGCCTGGCCGGCTTCGTGCCGGAACGCAAGATCTCTGCGACCCTCAAGGGCATTTTCGCCCCAGCACCCGTGCCGCCGCATTATCGCGAGCAGGCGGGGATCGAACTGGCGCTGCGGGCGCGGACCTTCCGGCTGAATGCCCGCTCGATCGCGACGCTGCATCGCGAGATCCTCGCACGCCAGCCGCACTACGGCCGGATTGCCTGTCCGGTGACGATCATCCACGGAATGGCGGATAAGGTGGTGCCGGCGCGCACCCATGCGGTGCCGCTGGCCGCGACCGTCCGCCAGGCCCGCCTGAAACTGATCGAGGAGGCCGGCCATATGCCCCATCACAGCCATGTGGAAGAGGTCACCGGCGAGATCGCGGCAACCGTCGCCCGCGCCGGCCTATCAGCGCCGCGCAACTGACCGGGAGCGCGGGGGGCACGCCTGGCCCACAGGTTTGCTTTTGAGGCCCGCCGTCAGCGCTCCTGCACGAGCGTCAACACATTCCCGGCCGGATCGCGGAGATGGGCGAGCGTGCCGCCCCAGGGCTGGCGCTCGGGTGGCCCCTCGAAGGCCACACCGGCGTCGGATAGGCGCGCATGCTCTGCCGCGATATCCGCGATGGCGAGGGACAGGCCGAGAAAGCGGCCGACCAAGGCCCCCTCCGGCCCGTCGCGATCTTCGGGCTCAACAATCAGCATCGCCGCCCCCACCGCGAGCCCCAAAGCCGCCCCCTCCTGCTCCCAGAGGACCGTCAGCCCGAGCACGCCTTCATAGAAGGCACGCGCCGCCGCGAGATCGTCGACGAAGATGCGGGCTGCGTAGAGCTTCATCGCGCGCCGCTCTCGGGCACGCCCCACTGCCAGAGCGAGGGCCCCTGCCGGCCATAGGCCTGGGCGATCACCATTTTGTGGACCTCGTCCGCCCCATCGACCAGCCGCGCCTGGCGGGCATAGCGATAGATCCATTCGAGTACTGTGTCGGTCGAATACCCCCGCGCGCCGCAGATCTGGATCGCATCATCGGCCGCGCGATGCAGGGTGTCGGCAACATGGATCTTGGCCATGCTGATCGCCGTCTTGGCCCGGTCGCCGTTGTCGAGCAGCCAGGCGGCCTTCATCGTCAGCAAACGCCCGACCTCGATCTCCTTGGCCAGATTGCCGAGGCGTACCTGCACCGTCTCCCGATCCGCGAGCCTGACGCCAAACCCCTCGCGCTCGGCAGCATAGGCCGACGCGATCTCCATGCAGCGTTTGGCAAGCCCCAGCCAGCGCATACAATGGGTGAGCCGCGCGGGCCCGAGCCGGATCTGGGTGACCTTCAGCCCGTCCCCCTCCTCCAGCAGACGGTTCTCAAAGGGGATCTCGAGCCCGTCGAAGACCAGCTCGCAATGCCCGCCATGCTCCTCTGGGCCCATGATCCCGATCCGCCGCTCGATGTGCCAGCCGGGCTGGTCGGCGTCGAAGAGCAGCGCGGTCAGCCCCTTGCGCGGGTCGTCCGATGTGCGCGCCATCAGAATGAACTTCTGGGCGACGCCGGCGCCGGTGATGTACCACTTGCGTCCCGTGATCCGGTATCCAGTGTTCGTCTTCTCCGCCTTGGTCACCATCATCGACGGGTCGGACCCCGCGCCCGGCGCCGGCTCGGTCATCGCGAAGGCGGAGCGTTCGCGCCCCTCGGCCACGGGCTTCAACCACCAATCCTGCTGCGCCGGCGTGCCGATCTGTGCCAGGAGACGCATGTTGCCATCATCCGGCGCCGCCGCCCCGAAGCAGACGGGCCCGAAGACCGACCGGTTCATCTCCTCATAGGATGCCGCGAGCCCCGCGAAGGAGATGCCGAGCCCGCCGTGCTCTGGCGGCAGATTGGGTGCCCAAAGACCCGCGGCTTTCACCTTCTCCCGTGCCGCCATCACCATCGGTTCCGGCAGGTTCCCGTGATCGGCGAAATTGGCAGGCTCGTCCTCGAGCGGGAGGATGTGCTCGGCCACATGGGCCGCGACACGGGCGCGATACGCTTCGGCGGGGCCGTCGAGCGTGAAGTCCATAGGCGTCCTTTCAGTGTTGGCGGCTGGCGCTCAGAGGGGGCGGCAGAGATGCCCGCCATCGACCGGGATGATCGCCCCCGTGATATAGCCACCCGCATCCGAGAGCAGCAGCACGAGCGGGCCGTCCAGATCTTCGAGCGTCCCGAACCGGCGCAGCGGGATCTCACGCTTCATCGCCTGTCCGGCTTCGCTCTCCAAGTACGTCCGGTTGATATCCGTCGGGAAGTAGCCGGGCGCAAGCGCGTTGACGCGGATGCCGTAGCGCGCCCATTCAACGGCCAGCGATTTGGTGAGATGCACCACGGCAGCCTTGGAGGCGGCGTAAGCGGCGACGCCGGTCCCCGTCGCGAAGCCCAGGATCGAGGCGGTGGAGACGATCGCGCCGCCGCCTGTCTTGGCCATCGCCTCGGCCGCCGCGCGGGCAACATAGAAGGCACCGCCCAGGTTGGTGTCGATCACGCGCTCCCACGCCTCCGGCTTCATCTCGATGGCCCGCCCACCCCAGGCGACGCCCGCGTTGTTCACCAAACCATCGAGCCGGCCGAAATGCGCCACAGCCGCCGCAACACCGGCCTCGACGCTCTTAGGATCGGTCACATCCATCGCAACGGGGAGTACCTGGCCTTCCGACACGCCCGGCAACGCGGCCAAGGATGCTTCGCGCCGAGCAGCAGCCACGACCCGGGCGCCACAGCTTGTGAGCAAGCGCGTGATATGGGCGCCGAGCCCGGAGGAGGCCCCCGTCACGAGAATCACTCTCGACTCAAGACTTGCAGATATGTCCATTCCGTGAGACATTTTGAGTGTCAATCCTTCATGACTTGTCGGAGGAATTGAAACAAAAGGCAGGCTTTGACTGCTTCGCGATCACATTCTCCGCGCGCAGGCTCGGAGAGTTACGTTGCGGACACCATTTCCATGGTACGGAAACCGAGCGCAAATGCGCGAGATCCCGGAAGGAAACTGAAGTGGCCGACCTCGAACAAGGTGAAATCAGTGCGATGACCGATGCGGTCCGCCAGATTGGTGACAGCTGGACGCTGCTCATTGTCTGGGCGGCTTTACGCGGCATCACACGGTTCGACACGTTCCAGCGCCGTCTCGGCGTGGCACGCAACATCCTCTCCAACCGCCTGGCACGCCTGGTGGATGAAGGCATTCTGGAAAAGCGCCCGGTGCACAGCGGTGCCCGGCGCCTGGAGTATCGCATCACCCCCAAAGGTGAAGCCCTCCGCCCGGTGCTCGATTGGATCGAGGATTGGGGCAGCAAGAACCGTCGGACCTTGCACCACCAGCGCTGACGGCGCGGTGATTTTGATGGGGCCGCGCATGCCGCGGCCCGGGCAGAAATATGCCCTTTTGCACGCGGCCTTCTTCGCCCGCGCCTTTTTCTGACTGTGTCAAGGACACAACCGGATGGGGACGGTGGTCAAGGGATCGCCGCGGCCTGCGCGCTGTTGCGCCTATCGCTTCGCTCATCCTTACACTCGCCAGGCGCCGGCGCGATCACCGGTACCGATCCAGCACATTCGCCGCCGTCTCCAGCGACACCGCCATCCGACTCACCTCTTTCGCCGCCTGATCGCAGGTCGCTTTGGTCTCGACGTAGTTGTCGCCGCACCGAATGGCCTGGCGCAAGACATCGCCCTGCGCCGTGACCTCTGCCTTATAGGACCCAAAGCGTCCGTCCTGCTGCGTCATCGCGATCACCTCGCGCACATCCGCACAGTTCACGCCCTGCCCTCGCGTCGCGACCCCCAGCTCGCTCGAGGCATCCGGCGCCAGGCACAGCTTCCAGATGATGTCGAGTTGCACGGCCGGGAAGAGCCGGATCAGCGTCCGGTGCCGCGTAGCCAAGCGCGCATAGCCATCTCGCACATCCTCAGGGGCCCAGAACTCATAGGACGCCAAAAACCCGCTCGCGCCCACGCGGCGCTGCGCAGGACCCGGCGGCTCCACATAACCCTGAGGCGGGGTGGGGAGGGCAATGTCACGGCGGATGAACGCGAAGATCTGGCCCCGGGCGGTATCGAGCACACCGTCCTCTCCGACCGGCACCACCAGCGCCTCGACCCCGAAGGCAACCGGCGTCAGCCGGATGACCACCTCGCGCCCGTCCATGCGCATCAAGCCAGAGGCCCCGCCATCCTCGGCCACCGCCTCGAAATCGCGCGCGTTTCCCAGCGCGTCCGTAAACCGACCCCGATAGCCCGCGCCGTCCTGCTCGACCTCGAGGTTGGCTCCGGAGGCGCCGTCGATTCCGTAAAATTGGCCCGTCAGTTGCTGAGCCGCACCTGCCGTTGGCGCGATCACTCCCCACATGAGAAGAAGGACCGAGAGAAGGGCGGCCAGGCCGCGGATCATGCCGTCATGTCGCATGGCCGCGGTATAAGCCGGCACAGGCGCGGCGCCAAGCACAAGGGATGGGCCTCGATGATCGACTGGGACAAGCTCAGGGTGTTCCACGCTGTGGCCGAGGCCGGCAGCCTCACCCATGCGGGCGAGCAACTGCATCTCAGCCAATCCGCCATCAGCCGCCAGATCCGCGGGCTGGAGACGCAGCTTCAGGCAACGTTGTTCCATCGCCACGCTAGGGGCCTCTTGCTCACAGAGCAGGGCGAAATCCTGTTCAACACCACGCGCGAGATCGCCAAGCGCCTAACCTCGGCCGCCGCCCGGATCCGCGACGCGAAGGACGAGGTTTTCGGTGAGCTGCGGGTGACGACGACCGCAGGCTTCGGCACGCTCTGGCTCGCGCCCCGACTGAGCCGCTTGCTCGACGAATACCCCAATCTCTCGGTCGATCTGATCCTGACCGAGGCGATCCTCGACCTGCCCATGCGCGAGGCCGACGTCGCCATTCGCCTTACAGCACCGAGCCAGGCCGATCTGATCCGCCGGCCCCTGATGGATATTGCCATGCGGCTCTATGCGACGGAGGCTTATCTGGAGGAGAACGGCACCCCGGCGACCGCCGAGGACCTGAAAGATCACCGCATGATCGCCTTCAGCGCCGCAGCCCCCCAGCCCGCCGAGTCCGCCGCCTGGCTCGCCGAGCTACGGGCAGGCGCAGCACCGGCGCATCTGCGGATGAACAGCTATTTCGGGATGCTGAAAGCGGCGCGCAGCGGGCTCGGCATCGCAGCCCTGCCCGATTACATCGTGCGCGACGCGCCAGAGCTGGTACCGGTGCTTCCGGAAGAAAAAAGCGCGCCCATCACCGTCTATTTCGTCTACCCAGAGGAACTAAGACACTCGCAGCGCGTTCTGGCTTTTCGAGATTTCCTGCTGAGAGAACTTGAGAGCTTCAACAAGAATGCTGCGGCAGCGTGAGCACAGCCGGCGGCTTTGCGCACCGGTCATACCGGATTTGCGGCACTTTCAGAGCCAGGTCGCTTGCCGCCCCGTCGCCATGTGACTAGCTTTACAGACGAGCGCAGGCGACTGCGCTTAGGTTGTGATACCTCCCTGTTGAACTCGGCCGGGCCTTCGAGCCCGGCTTTTTTCTGCCTGCTCTCACCGTAGCGCACGGGGCTTCGGCGCCAGAGGCAACAGGGATCGTACTCCACCAGCCTGCGCCAGACCCTGACCCAGGAGGCGCGCTATGGCAACCGCTGCACCCTACACTGCCTATACCCCAACGATCGCGAACCCTTATCCGGACGTATGGAGGAAAGTCTCCGCGCTCGAATTCGAGACGCCCCTCTATCTCCTCCGCGCCCCGCAGGCCCTGCCG
>JBCCLX010000067.1:0-14597 GCA_039026635.1 Pseudomonadota bacterium | reverse complement strand
GTGAAATCCCCGCCCGATGTCTCATGGCGGATCGAGACGAAGTAGGCGAGCGGTTCGACGAAGCCGAGCGGCATATGCGGATGCTCGGCCAGATGCGCGGCCCCCCAGCGCCAGCCCTCCGGGTTCGGGCCATAGTCGCGCTCAAGCCGCGCGATCGCCGCATCGAGCGCCG
This sequence comes from Pseudomonadota bacterium, assembly GCA_039026635.1. GTDB lineage: Bacteria > Pseudomonadota > Alphaproteobacteria > Rhodobacterales > Rhodobacteraceae > Thermohalobaculum. The sequence goes on along the minus strand of JBCCLX010000067.1, from coordinate 14,425 downwards.
TCTTTGCCATCTCGGCACAGGTCTCCTTCGCCTCGCTCTTGTCGATGTCGCACCAGATCCCGGCACCATCGACATCGCGGAAGACGCGCTCGACAAAAAGCGGGCGTAGCCCAGCGGCCAGCGGCATGAGAGGCCCAAGCTCGTCCTCGGCGAGCGCGATCGTCAGCTGTCGCATCCATTCGGCGAAGATCAGCGGCTCGGGCCGGTTACGGTCCATGGCGCCGTTCCAGGCGCGCAGGAGATCGAGGACGGCCCGCCTCTCCGCCTCGGTTCCCCCGCTAGCCGCTGACCCGGACTGCCCCCACCAAAGCTCCCTGGCAATCAGGGGCAGCACAGCGCGCGCCATCTCCGAGACCGCATCCGTCTGCAGTGCCAGAAAGCCGTTGAGACTGTGAAACTCGCGCGCCGAGAGCTCCTTCTCGATCCGCTGGATCCGATAGGGCAGGTCCCAATCGAAGGCGATGTGCGCGGGGAAGGCGTCGTCGGTCAGCCGATTGTTGGCATTGGCGACCGCGCCCGAGCGGGGGCGGAAGATACGCGGGTTGAGCTCCGCAGGCCGGATCCCCTCCCAGTCGGTCGAGGCCAGCCAGCCAGGTGAGGGCACGCGCCCGGCCGTCGGGCTGTCGGGCCGGCGCTGGGGCAGGGCGCCGGCCAGCACCATGCCCACATCCTTTTCATCGGCCACGATCACGTTCTGCGCTGGCGCCACCACGCCACCGGCCAGATCGAGTGCACCGCGCACATCCTCGGCCCCCATCAGCGCGAAGGCGGCGGAGAAGGTGGTGTCCGCATCCGTGAGCGCCGTCCAGCGCAGGGCAGCGACATGGCCCTCGGGCGTCACGGCCTCGGCGCCGTAGAGATCGTTCTCGAGGACCGGGCCGTTGCGGGTGTGGCGCACGGTCTCGATGATCGGGTCGGCACCCGCGCGCTCGATCCGAATGCGGCGCTCGTCGAAGGAGGCCCAGCCCTCGGGTGTGCGGTAGCGGGTCGGGTCTTCTGGGTCGAGCCGTTCGATCACCACGTCCTGATCGTCGGCGCCGACCGTCGTGAGCCCCCAACCGATCGCGCGGTTGCGCCCGACGAGCACGAGCGGGGTGCCGGGTAAGGTGCCCCCCACCACCGCGACATCGCCGCCCTGGATCTCGGCGAGATACCAAAGGCTCGGCGCGGAGAGCCAGAGATGCGGGTCGGAGGCCATGAGCGGCCGGCGCGTGGAGGAGCGACTGCCATCGACGGCCCAGGCGTTGGACGCCCCCGCCCGCTCCGGCAGCCTCGCCGGGCCGAGGAGCTCGAGCAGAGGATCGATTTCGGCCACTGCGGTCTCTGGGAAGGGCGCGCCGTCCCAGAGGGCTTCGAAGCGGGGCAGCGTGGTGATCGCGCCATCGGGGGTGTCGGGCAGGATATCGGCGACCCGCTCGGGCGGCAGGCGCAGCAGGAAACGGGCGCGGCGGATCTCCGACCGGGCAGCCCCCGCCAGCCGGAGAGCCATCATCTTGAGCACGCCGAGGCTATCGGCCGGCGTCCAGGGCGAGAGGCCCTCATCGCCGAAAAAGAAGAACTCCGGCGCCCCGCGCCCTTTCGCCTCCACGTAGAGGTGGCGCATCCAGGCGTTCACGCCGGCGGCATAGGCTTCGAGGGCGGCCTGCGCTTCAGGGGATTGGTAGGCAAGCGAGCGGCTCGCATGCCCATAGAGATCGAGCGTCTTGACCATGCGGTCGAGCGCGGTGGTGCGGGCCCCCAATAGCGTCGAGAGGCGCCCCTGCGCGGCCCGCCGGTTCACCTCCATCTGCCAGAGCCTGTCCTGCGCATGGGCGATGCCGAGGGCGAACCAGGCGTCCTCCGCACTCTCGGCGCGGATATGGGGCACCGCGAAGCGATCCCGGACGATCCGCACCTCCGCGCCAAGACCCGCGGCCGTCACGGTGGCGGAGTAGTCGGGCAGGGAGCGGCCGAGCAGATAGTAGCCAAGGCCAAGGGCCAGCGCGCCGAGCACGCCCGCGACGCCGAGCCCGCGCAGCAACCATTTGAGCAGCCATCTCATCGCGTCATACTCGCTCGTCTGCGCTCATCAATGCCCGCGTCGCAGGTCCGGCGCCCTCGGCCCCGTCTGGGCCTTGACCCGTGTCCCTCGCGGGCCACCCTAGGCTTCCGACCAGTGGGGCCGGATGTCGCGCACCGCGCCGCCGAAGACCCCTCTACCGCCCAAGTTCGGGCAGCACCATGACAAGACAAGGGGGAGCCGCGATGGCGACGGTGAGTTTTCTGGGATTGGGCGTGATGGGCTATCCGATGGCAGGCCATCTGGTCGCCAAGGGACACACGGTCAAGGTCTACAACCGCACGGCCGCGAAGGCGGAGGCCTGGGTGGCGCAGCACGGCGGCAGCCATGGGCTCACCCCGCGAGACGCGGCCAGGGGCTCGGAGATCGTCTTCGCCTGCGTGGGCAATGACGATGATCTGCGCTCGGTGGTGCTGGGCGAGGACGGTGCCTTTGCCGGGATGGCACCGGGCACGATCTTCGTCGATCACACCACGGCCTCGGCGGATGTGGCGCGTGAGCTCTATGCCGCAGGTAAGGAGGTGGGCATCCACTTCATCGACGCGCCTGTATCGGGCGGCCAGGCCGGGGCCGAGAACGGTGTGCTGACGGTGATGTGCGGTGGCGACGAGGCGGCCTTTGCCACGGCCGAGCCGGTGATCGATGCCTTCGCCCGTTCCTGTCGCCTGCTCGGCGCCTCCGGCGCTGGGCAGCTGACCAAGATGGTGAACCAGATCTGCATCGCCGGGCTCGTCCAGGGCCTCTCGGAGGGGCTGAACTTTGCCCAGGCCGCGGGGCTCGATGGCCGTGCGGTGGTCGATGTCATCTCCAAGGGCGCGGCCGGCTCCTGGCAGATGGAGAACCGCTATGAGACGATGCTGGACGACAAGTTCGACTTCGGCTTCGCGGTCGACTGGATGCGCAAGGACCTGGGCATGTGCCTTGACGAGGCCAAGCGAAACGGGGCGCGCCTGCCGGTCACGGCGCTCGTCGATCAGTTCTATGGTGAGGTGCAGGACATGGGCGGCGGTCGTTGGGACACGTCGTCCCTGATCAAACGGCTAAAGCCTTAACGCAGAAGGGGGCCGACAAACGGCCCCCTCTCTCTCGCCGAGCGGGGGATCAGACGATGTCCCAGACGCCCGGGGCGATCTCGGTCAGGCCGTCGAGGAAGTTCGAACCTTCGGTGTTCTCCACGCTCACCGCGAAGTCGAGCAGCACCTGCGCCCGATCGGCACCCGGTGCCGAGACCACGCCGGTCCAGAACATCACGCCGCCCAGGTCACCCTCGCGATCGAGCACGTTGTCATAGAGGAGCGCCACATAGGCGTCCGGCGTGAGATCCGCGGCCACGCCGAACTTCGCCTCGAACTCCTCTGAAACCAGGAACGCCTCGGCCATGTTGCGGAACGACAGGCCTCCCTCGCCCTCGTCGATCCAGAAGTTGAGACCACCGAAGTCGATGCTCCCGTCGCGATCGAGCCCGGCTTCGTAGAGAAGCGCGACCGTCTCAGCCTCCTCGAGCGTCGAGCCACCCGGCAGAGAGCCGGTGCCGACCGCCTCGATCAGAAGCTCGATCCCGTCCTCGAGATCCTCGATGAGGCCGAGGCCTTCGAGGCTCACATCGCCGACAAAGCCGCCAAGCGTCGGCACCTGCGTGCTGAACTCCTCATAGCTGATCCCGACCAAGCCGACGCCGTCGTAGAGGAAGAAGGTCTCGATCTGGTTCCGCGGTATCTGCCAGTCGACGAAGAGGATCGCGGTGCCCGTCTGCTCGTAGTTGAAGAGCAGGTGGCGGCCATCGACGGTGGCGACCGTCGGCTCACCGGCGCCGATGGTGATGCTGTCGACGAATTCGTCGTCGTCATCATTCCCGGTCTCGTGGATGATCGTGAAGCTGTCTGGGGAGACCACATAGCTATCGTCGCCCGTGCCGCCTACAAAATAGCTTTCGCCCTCGAAGGTCTCGTTGGTCAGCGTGTCATCGCCGGCCAGGCCGTAGAAAACCTCCCGCGCGGGGCCGCCTGTCAGCTCGTCGTCCTCGTCTGTGCCGAGCACAACCTGGAACCCGCCAATCACATTCGTCATTCTTGTTCCTCCGGATTAGGGCGTGACGTTGGCCCTCGCGGGCAGGGCGCCCGCTCTCCACAGCGATGGTGTCTTACACATGCCCCGGCCGAGGTCGAAGGGGGGTGGCCCGGCCGGTACTAGGGTGAAAGCGTCTTACTCCTTCCGCTCCAGCGCAATGATCACCTGTTCGCCATCGCGCGTCACGAAAGCAGCTTCTTCAGGGCCCACGGCCAGAACCTCCCAGGGCCCGACACGGCCCCCCGGACCAACGGAAATGGCCCTGTCGGCCCCGTCGATCATGACGAGGGCTAGGAACCGGTCCCCTGCGCCCACGATCCCCAAGAGCTGGGGTGGCGCTGTCCTTGCGGGCTCGGGTGCGGCGGCGGGCTCGGCCTCCGGCGCCTCCCAGGGGCGGCGGCTGGCATCGAAGAGCGGGCGCTCGCTGAACCAGGTGGAGACGCGGCGCAGTTCCTGCCCCCAATCCGTCGGGGCAGGCGGCGTGTTGCTCCGCGCCATCATCATGGCCGAGGCGGCAGGTTGATTGTTAGGCACGAGGACGAGTCCGATCCCGCCGGCGGCGATCAAGGTGATCGCGAGCGCCAGCGCAGTGAGCCCCCGGCGGGCCAGCCAATCGCGATGACCGTCAGACATCGGCATAGGCCGCAAGCTCCAGTCGGATCGGCAGAAGGCGCGGCCCCTGCACCGCGCGGCGCCCTCGCCCGCGGCGAAGCGCAATGGTCTCGACCATGATCGCCGGGCGCGCGCCATCGAGCGCCACGAGGAGCGCTGGGAGGTCTTGCTCCGGAATACTGCCGTTGATGGCGAAGCCCATGCGGATCATGCCCTGCGAGATCGTCATCTCTTCGGCTGCCAGCGTCTCGACTTCAAGCCCGGCCGCATCGGCCATGGCTTGGATATCGGTCTGAAACTGGACGCGGGCCTCTTCGGCGGTGGCACCGCTGTAGACCGGCAGGGCGGGCTGGCCCGTGCCTGGCCCCGTCGTGACAGCGCGAGCGAGCAGGGCTTCCTTATCCGCGATACGCCGCTCCAGATCCTGAATGGCGGCGACGGCTTCGAGCCCCAGCATCCCAAGGCCGAGGCCGACCGCCAAGACGAAGCCGCCGAGCGCGAGTGGGGGATCGGACGGGCGGGGGAAACGAAACTCGCTCATCGCGGCGTCTGCCCCTCGTCTAGGCCGAAGGGCCCGGCGAGGCGAAAGCGCTCCATCTGCGTGCGGGGATCGCGGGCGATGGGGGAGGCGAAACGGAGCGCGCCGAGGCCCGGCATCTCGGCCAGCCGCTCGCTCGCACGGGCGGCGGAGGGGCCGAAGCCTGCGATCTCGAAGCTGTCGTCCTCGATGCTGAGCGAGGCGAGCCAGGTGTCGTCCTCCAGGAGCCCCGCTGCATTGCCGATGGCCGCCATGCGCAGAGCGGAGAGGTAGCGCTCCTCTTCGAATTGGCTGTGGCGCAGCGCGTTTCGGGAGGCAGCGGCGAGCGCCCCGCGCGCCCGATCTGTCTCCGCCGTCAGCGCCTGATCTTCGATCGTGAGGCTCACGTAGCGGACGGCGGCGATGGCGAAGAAGGCGAGGACGGCCATGGCCGGCGCTGTGACCGTCAGCGGCAGCCGGCGGAGCACCGAGAGGGCGCCGAAAACCCCTCCGCGCTGGTGCGTGGCGCCAGGGCCTTGGCCGATCACGTCGGCCCAAGGCGCATCGGCGGCCCAGAGCATCTCACCCCCGGCGCCACACCGGCGCAGACAGCCGATGCGAATGCCCATCTCGTCGAGCGCGTCGAGCGCGGGGCGAAGGCGCTCCGCCAACACAAGCGCCGCCCTGACGCGCCAGGAGGCCGCCGCGCCGCTCTCGATCCGCTCTGCCGACCAGCACCACAGGGTCTCGCCCGCTTCGAAGGGCGATTGGAAGGCGATCTCGTGTTCGATCATGGCCTTCAGATCGGACAGGCTGGCCTCGGGCAGCGTGAAATCCAGATCGAGGCAGACCCCATCGGCGAGCACGAGGTCCACACGGCGGATCCCGTTTTCGCTCAGGCTCTGCGCCACGCTGTCGTTTGCGGTGAAGGCCGTGCGGCTGGTGGTCTCACCATCCCGGGTCTCGAGCATAGGACGCCCATCGCCCAAGACCACGCGGGTCGGTAGCACGGGCCGGCGCGAAGGCGGCATGACCATCAGGCCATGCGCGCCTGCTTCAACAAGATTGGCGAAGGCGGTCAGGCGTTGACGAAGGCGCAGGGCCCCGGTCGCACGACTGATCGTATCCCCGCCACTCTTGCCTTCGTTCATGCCATCGAGCCGATGAAACCGTAATCGTTGAAGTTGTTGTGACCTGGCAGAATGTCAGACACCATATTCTCGGGAAGACCCATGTGCTTGACGAGGATCTCACCGACCATATCCCGATAGTCCACGGCGGTTGGGATCCGGTTACGACGCTCCAACGTGGTCTCATCAAGCGTGGCGATATCGTCAGCCATGCCGCCATTGACATTGTTTCCGATGGCAAGCCAGGCCGCCCCACGGGCATGGTCGGTGCCGACCGAGCCGTTCTGCTTCACGGTCCGGCCAAACTCGGTGCAGACCAGGATCATGATGTCGTCCATCCGACCGATATCTTCCATGTCCGCAACGAACACGGCGAGATCGTCCGCCCCCTGGCGCATGCGCTGGTTGAAGCGGTGGTTCTGATCGACGATCGGATTGGTCGAGTTGATGTTGATCTGATTGTTGTGGCTGTCCCAGCTGCCGCCCTGCCAGTTGAGCGCTGCCACTTCGAGCGGCACGCCTCCCCGCAGCAACTGCGTGATCATCTGCAGGCCCCGGCCCGTCTGGGTGTTGGAATAGCCATCCGGATTGATCGCCTGTGCGGCCGTACTCGGCTGATACTCCTGCAGCATCTGCACCTCGGCGATCGTCTCGATCATCAGGAGCTGGCTCTCTTTGAGCTGGCCCTCGACGAGGTTGAGATCGGTCGGGTGGAGCGCATTGCTATTCATCGTCTCCAGGAGACGGTTCTCGGCACAGTCGTTGCCCGAACAGAAGTCGCCGTTCCGGATGTCGAAGTCGCTCTTCCGAGTGATTGTGGGCGATGAGTACTGCCCTTGCAGTTCGCGGCTGACGTCGCCCTTGCCGACCGTAGCGCTTCGGATCGGGTGATCCATGCCGGTGGTCTCTTGCAGAAAGCGGTTGAGATAGCCGTCCATAATGTTGTTGCGGGCTCCGACGCCGATCCAACGCTGCGAGTCGAAATGCGACTGGTTCAGCGTGCTGGACGAGGTTGCCGGGCTCACCAACATGTTGCCGGCCTCATAGATCGGCAGCAGGTTGATCAAGTTCGGGTTCATCGCCCGGACCATGTTCGCAGAGCCGCCGGGCCCATCTTCGAGGCTCAGCGCCGACCCTTCGCCCCCGCCCGGGCCTTCGATCGCGATGTCGGGACGGTACTGATAGTAGAACGGATCACCGACGCGGGGGAAAAGGTGCAGACCATCGGCACCCCCGCGCATGAAGACCTTGATGAAGACCTTTCCGTTCGACGTCTGCCCGAAGGCGAAGCGCGGCATAGCCGTCGTGCTCAAGAAGGCGGCCGTGGTGGCGAGCTGTGCAAGCTCCAGGAAATTGCGGCGTGTTCTCATCGCTTTAGATCCTACTCTCGATGTCTCTGGCTCAGCTCAAAACGTCACTGTAGCTGGAAGCTTGGCATGCTCACAACGAGGCCCAGCGCCCGCTCGAGCGCTCGGTCTTCATCGCCTTCGATCAGCCGGAACTCGCCATCCGTGCCCTTCAGTTCGGCGACGAGAGAGTTGAACTCCGTCTCCGAGTAGTTCTCGATCGCCGCGAGGCCGAGCAGATAGGCCGCCACCTCCTCTGCGGTCTCGAGACCGGCAAGCTTCACCGTTTCATCCATCTCAAGCTCGATCCGGTAACGGCCATCGCTGTTGCGGATGCGGTCGATGATGCCGCGCTGCTCTTCGATCATCGTGCCCGTGGCCGTCCAGGCTCCGGACACTTCCTTGAAGCCCGTCGGCACCGGATAGCGCATCATGTCCATGCCCGCATCCGAGATGATTTCGTCGAAGAACGAGGTGAGGAACCCGGTCACGTTGCTGTTGTTCGCGGTCACATACCCCGGCGAGAAGGTGCGCAGGTAAGAGACGGCGAACTCGTAGGGGGTCTTCACCTTATTCCGGCGGTTCTCGACGTCATCGAGATAGTCCGGATGCAGGAGGATCGCTTCGAGGATGGCAGGCACCTCACCCTGATTAGCGGCCCAAGCCGCCACACAGGCGTCGACGTATTTGTCGTCGGGGGCATCACTCACGAAGACCTCGGCCAGCTTCCCGCAGACGAAGGACTGCGTCGAGGGATGCATCGAGAGGATCTCGAGAAGCTCTTCGCCCTCGGCAATCGCCTCCGGCCCTGCGCTGCCATTGATCGTGACGTTCAGGAACGGGATGAACTTGTCTTCCGGGTCGTGGATCTGGTTTCGCACCTGACCATTGTCGCGGAAAGTCTGCGGGATGAAGGCGAACTCATCCTCCCGCGGGCTGCTGTTGGAGACCGTGGTCAGCCGCCAGCCCGTGAACACATTCGCCACCGGGGTGATGTCGTCCTCGGTATACCCACCGTTCACGCCAACCGTGTGCAGCTCCAGGAGCTCGCGGGCGTAGTTCTGGTTGATATTACCGGCGCTGCTGTCCTTGTTGTCGAGGAACGCCATCATGTTCGGGTTCTTCGCCGAGGCCTCTAGCAGCTCGCCAAAGCTCGAGAAGGCGAGATCGCGATAGGCCCGCCATTCTGCCAGTTCGGAAAGCTCAGCCGAGCCATCCGTCGGGACCGCATGGAAGTGGTTCGACCAGAAGACCGTCATGACCTCGCGAAGCTGCCGCGCGCTGTAGGCGGAGTAGTTCACGTTGTAGGCCATGATGTTGCGCAGCAGATTGCCCCCCGAGAGGCTTTCGTCGGCGATGCTCTCGGGATTGGTGCTCATGAATGCACTGTCGTCGAGACTGGGATCGAGCTGCTCCTGAACGAAGGCCTCGAAGCCGATCTCTTGGAGGCGCATGTAGCTCTCCTCCGTGGCGCCGAAGCTGATGCGGCCACGCGCCTGCTCCAGCCCGTCCGACGCCTCTGCCACACCGAACGTGTAGCTGATCTCTGGGGGCAGGACGTCGGAGTCGCTCGGCGAGATCGCCTTCAACGACACGGTGATCTCATCCTCCGAGCCCATGTCATCGCGGAAGATCCGGACCGCGAACTGACCGGTCGTCTCCCCCACATCGACGGTAAACCCGCGGCCCGAGGGCTCCACGAGAACTTCCACCATCGTGAAGGTGTCGGGATCGGCAACGGCCCCGAAGAGCGTGGCGCCGCGGGCCGGCAGCGTCGATCCATCGACCACGGTCGTCAGTTCGATATCGCCCTGCAGCGTGAAGTCGAGCGGGGGCGCTAGGGGCAGGGTCTGCGCCGCGAAGGGGTCGGCCGGCGGCGGATCGTCCCCTGGGTTCGGATCGTCTCCGGGGTTCGGATCGTCTCCCGGCGGCGGGTTGTCGCCGGCCATATCGTCGCCGCCACCCGGCGGGGGGTTATCGCCATTGCCCGGGGGCGGGGGATTGTCTCCTGGTGGCGGGTTATCGCCGGCCATATCGTCGCCACCACCCGGCGGCGGGTTATCGCCATTGCCCGGGGGCGGGGGATTGTCTCCCGGCGGCGGGTTGTCGCCGGCCATGTCATCACCGCCACTCGGCGGGGGATTGCCATTGCCCGGAGGCGGATTGCCGCCGGCCGGGGGAGGATTGCCGCCACTCGGCGGCGGGTTGTCGCCGGCCATGTCGTCGCCGCCACCCGGCATCGGGTCGTCGCCAGCGCCGTCGTCACCGCCAGGCATCGGGCCATCGCCCACATCCATCGCGGGCGGATCCTCCGAGCCGCCTCCCGCCGGTGGCGGTGTCTGGCTACCGCCGCCATTGCCCGTGGTCGGAGGCGTGCTGCCGCCGCCATCGCCGGTCGACGGCGGGGTGCCGCCCCCCGAGGGCTCCTCTTCCTCGACCAGAACCGAGCCGAAGAGGCCGAGGCTCGCCATCTCCGGCGCATCGTCGGAACTCGAGCCCCCGGTCATCGGCTCGGTCATGCCGAGAAGACCGGTCGAGATCGGACCGCTTTCGTTGCCGAGGCCCCCGATCCGGCGCCCGCCATCGCCACCCGTTCCGCGCGAGCCGAACGACATCGGGCTGCCCATCTGGGTGCTGTTGGCCGTGACCGCCGCTGCGTTGCCGCTGTCTTCCAGCGTGCCGATCTCCGTCAGCGAGGACGTCCCGCCGCCGACGGATCCCAGCGAGAACTTCGAAGGCTCCGCCGAAAGCGCCCCGCGCAGTTCAATCTCGTGGCGACCGGCCGGCAGGGTGGTGAGCCCTTCGATGGGCTCCGCTCGACTGCCATCCACGACGACGACCGTCTGACCGTTGATCAGCACAGCGCCGGGCGTGCCGGGCGCTACCACGAAGCGGACAAGGCCCCGCTCATCTACGACAATGCTGTAGGTGGTGCTGCCGAAGGCGCTGGCGTTCAGCCCGCTCGAGCTGCCGGACATCTGCGCCCGGACTGCATCAGGCGCACCCGACAGCAGCGCTAGGAAACACACCCCAATCATCAACGACGCCGGTTTCATCGTGTCCTCCTAGCTAGCGAGGGAATGCCCTCGTGATCTGGCAACTATGGTCCAACCTCTCTAACGAGATGTGGGCGAGAGTGCCTTAATTTTTCTGTCAATTCGGCGCATTTCGCGGGTTTTGTGGTTAACCCACAACCAGGAATTGAGGTGTAGTGCCCCATTCTGCGACCATGACGCGCGTAGCCCTTCCGTCATCTGGGGAGGGTATCGATAGTGACAACCGTCACACGAATCGAGGGGGCCCATCGGATGGCTGAGGGCAATATCGTTTCGGATGAGAACGAAACCGCGCGGGCGGAGGATCCGGCGCTGGCCGGCCTCGGTCCGCTGTCGCTCAGGCTCGTCGAGGCTTTCGTCAGCGAGGGGCGGGTCGCACGCGCGGATTTGCGCCGTGCCGCGCAGCTGGCCGAGCGCACGGGCCAGCCCTTTCGCCTGCTGCTCGACCGTCTCGGGCTGGTGTCGTTGGTGGATTGGGCAGAGGCGGCAGCCAGGGCTACCGGCCTCGAGCTCATCGAAGCCAGCCAGTTCCCGGCGCAGTTGCCGAGCGATACGCGCCTGAACCCGGCCTTTCTGCGGCGCCGCGCCGTCCTACCGATCACGATCGACGAGGAGCGCGCGCTCTTTGCCACCCCGGATCCGCTCGATCGGGCCACCGTCTCTGCCTTGCGCCTGATCTACGGCGACCGGCTGGCCTTCGCGATCGCGGCAGATCGGGACATCGAAGCCGCCTTCGAGCGTGCCGAGGCCGAGAGCGCGGCGGGGGCCGAGGAGGCGGGCGCTTTGGACGGCGCGCTCGGCCTCTCGGACAACCCGGAAGCCGAGAACGATCTCGAACGGCTGATCGAGCTTGCCAACAACGCGCCCACGATCCGCTTCGTCGAGGAGCTTTTCGCCAATGCGCTGGCACAGCGCGCCACGGATATTCATCTCGAGCCCATGGCCGATGGGGCTAGGGTCCGCCTGCGCGTCGATGGCATTCTGGTGGAGACAGCGCCACCGGCTCAGGCGATCTACCGCGGCGTCGTCTCGCGCCTCAAGATCCTCTCAAACCTCGATGTGGCCGAGCGTCGCCAACCGCAGGATGGCCGCATCGCCTATCGCTCGGACAATCGCCGGATCGACATCCGGATCGCCATCGCGCCGACGATCCATGGCGAAGCGGTCACGATGCGCTTTCTCGATGCGCGCACGGGGCTCACCAAGCTCGACGCGCTCGATATGCCGGGCGACGTGGCCACGACCTTCCGCGGCGCCCTCGGCATGCCCAACGGCCTGGTGCTGGTCACAGGGCCCACGGGTTCGGGCAAGACCACGACACTGCACGCCGCGCTGGCGGAAGTGAACGAGATCGGGCGCAAGATCGTCACCATCGAGAACCCGGTAGAGATCCTGACGCCGGGGCTCGTGCAGATCGAGGTGGATCCGGGTCTCAACTGGACCTTCGCTGCGGCGCTGCGCGCGATCCTGCGCCATGATCCGGATGTGCTCATGGTCGGCGAGATCCGCGACGAGGAGACGGCCGAGATGGCCATTCGCCTCGCGCTCACCGGCCATCTCGTATTCTCGACGGTGCATACCAACTCTGCCAGCGAAGGGCCGACGCGCCTCGCAAACCTTGGCGTTGCCGAGCATCTGATGGCCTCGACCCTGCGCATGGTCGCCTCGCAACGATTGGTCCGCGCGCTCTGTCCTGTCTGCGCAAAACCGGCTGACAGGTTGGAGGTGGAGCGCTTCCACGGGATGCTGGAAGAGGCTGAGGTGTCCAATCCGCACTGGAAAGCACCCGAGCAGCTCGACCTGCGCGTGCCCGAGGGCTGCGAGGCCTGCAACGGCCAGGGCTTCCGAGGCCGCATCGGGGTCTTCGAGGCCTTTGGTGCCGACACCGCGCTCGCCACGCTCCACCGCGGGTTCGAACGGCGCCACCGTGCGATGGGCGAGCATGGGCTCATGCGGGTCGCCGCGGGGGAGACGACGCTCGATGAGGTGCTGCGGGTCGTCGGGCCGCCTGGGGCGTGGTCGTGAACGCGCCGGAGCCGCTCCGCCGCTTTCGCTATGTCGCGCGCGATGCGGAGGGCCGTCGGCAAACCGGCAATCTCCGTGCGCTGGATGAGACGCAGGCCCGGGCGGAGCTGCGCCGTCTCGGCCTCTTCCCGATCAGCCTGGCGGTCGAGGGCGCGGGACCGGCTGCTCAGGATGCGCCGGCGCCGCAGGGAGCGGCCAAGGAGCCGCCCGCCGCGGGCACGACATCGGCTCGGGCGGCTCGGGCGGCGCCCGCATCGGCGAGCACGAAGCCCGCTGCTCAGGCGCTGGGCGATAGCAAGCCCGCCCGCGCGCTGCGCCTGCCCGAACAGGCGCAGCTTCTGGAGGCCCTCGCCCGGCTGACCGAGCGGCGTATCTCTCCCGATCGTGCATTACTTATAATGTCGAGGGGTAGCACGCGTGGACTGGTCGAGACCGCGGAGCGGGTGCGTCGGCAAGTCCGCACCGGTCGCAGTCTGCCGGAGGCGTTGGTCGAGGCAGGGGCGTTGACCGATCCGGCGGCCGAGGCGCTGCTGCGCGCGGGCGATGCGTCGGGGGATCTGCCCGGCGCGTTGGATACGGCTGCGCGCATCCTGAACAGCCGCCTCGCTGCGATCCGCCGGCTCGTCTCGAGCCTCATGTATCCCGCAATCCTGCTGGCGGTCTCGCTTGCCTCGATCGGGATCGTCCTCGTGGTGATCATCCCCGAATTCCGCCCCCTCGTTGCTGAGCGCTTCGATCTGGTGCCGCCGCTCGGTCGCGCGATCTTCGCGGTGTCCGGCGCGCTCGAGAGCCTCTGGCCCCTGTTTCTCGCCGGCATCTCGCTGATTGGCCTCGCCATAGCGAGCCTGTTGCGGCGTGGACAGCTGACGGCCGCTCTCTTGCGGATCGCCCGGCGGTTGCCGGTGGTCGGCCCCGCGGTTTCCGATAATCGCGCGATGCTGACCCTTCGCATCCTTGGCGCGCTCCTCGCGCGGCGGGTGCCGATGGTGCGGGCGCTCGAGATCCTGGCCGCCACACCGCCCGATCCCGATCGGGTGGAGCAGCTGCGCAGTGCCATGCGGCGCGTCGAACGCGGCGAGCCGCTCTCGGATGCGGCTGAGGCCGAGCGCCTGGTGCCGGCCGCGGCCATTGAGATTATGCGTATTGGTGAGGAGACGGGTACACTTCCTGTGCTATTGGCGCGTGCGGCGGACGACTTGGAAGAGTCGGCAACGCGGCGGCTCGCCAGCCTGCTCACGCTTATCGAGCCGGCGCTGATCGTCGGCGTCGGCCTTGTTATCGGGATCAGCCTCTATGCGCTTTTTACTGCAATCACGGCCGTCAACACGATCGTCTTTTAGGCGGCCCTCGCGGCGACGGCCCTCGCGGCGTCGTCGGCTCGCGCGCGGCTTCAGCCTCGTTGAGATGCTGGTTGTGGTCGCCATCGTGGGCCTGCTGATCGGGCTCGTTGGCACCGCTGCGATGCGCCAGCTGCAGAGTTCGCGCGGCACGACGGCAGCCGCCCAGATCCAACAGCTGCGCGCGGCGGCCGATATCTTCGCCATCGATGTGGGCCGCTATCCGAGCCAGTCCGAAGGGCTGCAGGCGCTCGTGCGTAATCCCGGCGGCGTGCT
>JBCCLX010000066.1:0-14692 GCA_039026635.1 Pseudomonadota bacterium | reverse complement strand
CGCGAGAGAAGGGCGTGCGGCTCCATACCCATCTGGCGGAGAACGACGAGGACGTGGAGTACAGCCTCGCGCATTACGGCTGCCGGCCGGGCCAATATGCCGAGGAGCTGGGCTGGACGGGCGAGGACGTCTGGCATGCCCATTGCGTGAAGCTCGATGGATCCGAGATCGACCTCTTTGCGCGCACTGGCACCGGAATTGCCCATTGCCCCTCGTCCAACTGCCGCCTCGGCTCCGGCATTGCGCCGCTGCGGGCCCTGGTGGATGCGCGGGTACCGGTGGGGCTCGGCGTCGATGGCTCGGCGTCAAACGATGCCGCCCATCTCCTGCTGGAGGCCCGCCAGGCCATGCTGCTCCAGCGCGTCGCCCGCGGCGCAGATGCCTTCACGGCGCGCGAGGCCCTCGAGATCGCCACCCGCGGTGGTGCGCGCGTTCTCGGACGCGAGGATCTCGGCTCTCTCGAGCCGGGCAAACGCGCCGATTTCGTCCTCTGGCCGCTCGACGGGCTGCCCGCGGCAGGCCTTTGGGACCCGGTTGCCGGCCTCGTGCTGTCAGGCCCCTTCACCCCGCGCGCGGTCTATGTGGAGGGCCGTGCCGTCGTCTCGGAAGGCCAGCTCGTGCACAGGCCGGAGGACCAGATCGCGCGCGATGTTGCGCAGTCGGTGGCGCGCCTGCAGGCCTGAGCCCTCAGGGCCGAATATCGCAGAAAGCGCGCACGAGCGGGGTGGCGTGGTTGACCGCGTGGAACACATGCTCGGGATGGCCCTGCTCGAACTCGATCACGCGCAGCCGCTTGATCCCGTCGCCCCGGCTCGAGCCATACTCCCACATAAAGCCGACGCCGAGACCGTTGACCACTGCCTCGAACACGCCATCCCGGGTGTCGAGCACCATGGTCGGCTGAGGGGTCAGCCCTGCGCGGCGAAACCCGGCATCGACGACGCGCTGGGTGGAGGACTTATCAGTGCGAAAGATCAGGGGATGCAGCGCCAGCGCCTCACAGGAGACCTGCGAGAGGCTGGCCAGCGACCATCCGGCGGGGACTAGCGCCACCACGTCCTGCACGAGACAGACCGTGCGGGCAAAGCGCCCGTCGTCCGGCACATTCGGGAGCACCCCCACCTCCACGCGCCCTTCCGTCACCGCCTCGATGATCTGAGACCAGGAGCCGAGTTCAACGTTGAGACGGACCCCGGGATAGCGGCGCCGAAACTCGCTGATCATCGCCATCCCAGGCATCGAGTTACCAAGTCCGATGCTGAACTCGCCCGCTTGATGGGCCGCATGGCTTTGGATGAGCCGGGCCGCCTCCCCCTGCCAGCGCTGGACCTCGGCCGTCGAGCGATAAAGCTCTGCGCAGAGCGCGGTTGGTTTTAGATCACGACCACGACGCTCGAAGAGGGTCACGCCCGTTTCCCGCTCGATGTCCTTGATCGCCTGGGTCACCGCCGGTTGTGATACACCTAAGCTCTTGGCGGCACTCGAAATACTACCCGTCTCCAGCACAGCGTTGAAGGCCTTGATGCGGGCGAGCGTGAACTGCATTGGTCGATCCTCCCGCCATGGATTACCGATTTATAATTGATCCTTATGCAAGTCACGTGCTTGTCGCGCCGCAATGGGATCGCTTCGCTCGTGCAACAGGCGAGGGATGCGATGGCATCGATCACCCTTCAGTCCATCACCAAGCGCTTTGGCGAGACGCCAGTCCTGACGGGGATCGACCTTGACATCGCCGATGGCGAGTTCCTGACCCTGCTCGGCCCCTTCGGCCTGAGGAAAGTCGACGCTCCTGCGGATCATCGCCGGGCTCGAGGGTCAGGACAGCGGCGATGTCTCGATCAGGGGGCGAAGCGTCACGGGCGTGCGCCCCTCGACGCGGGTGGCAGTGATGATGGAGAGCGCCACCCTGCAGCTCTCGACACCCAACAACATCTACGACGACCCGATCGATCTGCGCGTTGCCGAGTTTATCGGCAGCCCCAAGATCAACACACTCCCAGGCGCTGTCGACGCCGAGGGGCGCGTGTCGGCCGCCGGGCTGGTGCTGCAGCGCCGGGCGCTGAGCACAGCCGGCAGCGTGACCGTCGCGATCCGACCAGAGCATTTGGAGCCGGCGGCGGCGAGCGCGGGCAACGCCGTGTCCGTCCGGCTCGTGCATCTGGAGAACCTTGGGGCCGATGTCTTCGTCCACGGTGTGGTCGAACGCGCCGGTCCGGCGAAGGAACAGCGCCTCGTCGCACGCGCCCTCCCCGAGATCGCTCAGAGTTTCGAGGTCGGCCAAGATGCCCGCTTCGCGCTGACCCGCGGCGAGGCCATGGTCTTCGGGGCCGACGATCAGCGCATACCGCTCGAGCCCCCGTCCGAGACCGCAGCCCAGACTGGTCCTGAGACAGCGCCAGAGAATGCGCCTGAGACCATGCTGCGGAGGGCCTGAGACTTGGCCACGTCCGAGACCGCCGCCCGCCGCGCCGGCTTTCTGTTCACCGCACCGGCGCTCCTGCTGACGTTTCTGATCCTGTTGCTGCCGATCATGGTGGCGACGACGCTGTCCTTCACGAACTACAGCCTCGGCAACAGCGGGTTTCAATGGATTGGTCTCGACAACTACGAGCGCATCTTCACGCGCCGGAAGTTCGAGAAAATGCTCTGGGCGACTGGGATCTACGTGGCCGTCGTCGTGCCCATCTCGCTCGCCCTCGGCCTTGGCGCGGCGCTTCTGATCACCTCGGTTCGGCGCTTCGGGGATTTCTACAAGACAATCTACTTCCTGCCCGTCATGGCCGCGCTCCTGGCCATGGCGATCGTCTGGGAGTTTGCCCTCCACCCGACGATCGGAATCGTCAACGAGATCCTGGAGAGCGGCTGCGCCATCGCGTCGCTTCGCTGGTGGGGCTGGTACGACTACGGCTGCGAGGAGGGCTTCCCCCTTTGGCTCGGCGACAAGGAGTATGCCCTCGGCGTCGTCTGTTTCGTGGGCATCTGGCAGAGTTTCGGCTTCAACATGGTGCTCTATCTCGCGGGCCTCACCTCGATCCCACGCGAGCTCTATAACGCGGCCGAGATGGATGGCGCGCGCACGGCCTGGGACCGCTTCCGGCTCGTGACCTGGCCGATGCTGGGGCCCACGACCGTCTTCGTGATCACCATCACCTCGATCCGCAGCTTCCAGGTCTTCGACATTGTGGAGGCCTTCTACCCCATCGGCGCTGGCCCCGCGCGCTCGGCCTTTGTGGCCATGTTCGCGATCTTCGAGACCGGGGTGCAGCAGAACCTCGTGGGCCTCGGCGCCTCGATCACCGTGGTCTTCCTGGCCTTCATCATGGTGCTGACGCTGATCCTGCAGCGCGGCGTCGAGCGGAAGGTGCACTACGCATGAATGCGCATGCCAGCGGCTGGTCGACGGCCGAGATCCTGAAGCACGCGATCCTGACCCTCGGCGCCATCGTCGTGATGCTGCCCTTCTATGTGATGGTCACCTATTCGCTGAAATCGCCGGCGGAGATCGCGCAGAACGCGGGCGGGATTTTCGGCTCCCAGGCACCGATGATCGACGAGCGCTGTGTCGTGCGCAATCAACCTGTTCGGACGGATGTGGAAGCCGCTCGGCCGACCTACCCCGACCTCTCGGACCGCGAGATCCTGGGCCGACTTATCGCGGAGGTACAGGCGTCCTGCGAGACCACGCCGGTGGTCGTCAACTACAAGACCGCTTTCACCGAGGCACCGCTGCTGCGCTACCTGCTCAACGGCGTGATCGTCACGGTCTCAATCTCTCTGATTCAGATCGTCGTAGCGCTGTCGGCGGCCTATGCGCTGGCGAAACTGCGCTTCTGGGGGCGCCAGGCAGTTTTCACACTCGTGCTCTTCTGCCTGCTCATGCCAGTCCATGCCATCGCGCTGCCGCTCTACATCATGCTGGCGCAGCTGGGGCTGACCAATAGTTATGCCGCCCTCGTGATCCCCTGGACGATCTCCGTTTTCGGGATCTTCTTGATGCGTCAGTTCTTCATGACGGTCCCGGATGACTTGATCGATGCCGCGCGCATGGACGGCATGAGCGAGTTTTCCATCGTCTGGCGCGTGATGCTGCCGACGGCGATCCCGGCGCTCCTCGCCTTCGCCATCTTCTCGGTCGTCGCGCATTGGAACGACTACTTCTGGCCCCGCGTCGTGATCACAGGCGATCGGAGCCTCTTCACACCGCCGCTCGGCCTGCGTGAGTTCCGCTCCACGGCCGACGGGTCCTTCTTCGGCCCGATGATGGCGACGGCCACGATCATCGTCACGCCCCTGATCGTGGCCTTCCTCCTCGCCCAGCGCCGTTTCATCGAAGGGATCACACTGTCGGGCATGAAGTAGCTCGAGAGCCCGCAATCCGCCCGCCCTCAGCATAGGCGGACAAACCGGGCGGCCCGCCCAATCGCCAAACCCGACGGGCCGCCCCCACGACAGTCAGGAGAGACACCATGAAGCGCCTTCTCAGCACCGCCGCGGTCCTCGCGGCGCTCTCGGCCCCGGCTTTCGCCGAAGACAAGATCACCGTCGAGTTCGCCTACCCGTACAGCCACCTGTTCGATGTGACCTACGAGAAGATCCTGCCGAAGTTCTATGAGGCGCATCCGAACATCGGGATCAAGATGCGCGCCACCTATGAGAGCTACGAGGACGGCACCAACACCATCCTGCGCGAAGCCGTCTCGGGCGATCTGCCGGATGTGACGATGCAGGGCCTCAACCGCCAGGCGATCCTGGTCGAGAAGGGCATCGCCAAGTCGCTCGCGCCCTTCATTCAGGCCGAGGCCGACTTCGATGCCGATGGGTATCACGACGCCATGCTCTCGCTCTCGCGCTTCGAGAACGAGGTCTACGGCCTGCCGTTCTCGATCTCGCTGCCGGTTGGCTACTACAACATGGACATCCTCAAAGAGGGCGGCATCGAGAAGCTGCCGAGCACCTGGACCGAGGTCGTCGATGCCTGCAAGACCATGCGCGCCAACGGCGTCGACAGCCCGGTCTTCTGGGGCTGGAACATCACCGGCAACTGGTTCTTCCAGGCGCTGATGTGGACCCAGGGCGAGCCGATCATCAAGGGCAACGACATCCACATCGACAGCCCCGAGGGCCTGAAGGCGCTCGAAACCATGCAGATGATCTTCGATGGCTGCGAGATGAAGAACCTCTCGTGGAAAGAGGCGCTGGCCTCCTTCGCGGCGGGTGAGATCGGCATGATGTACTGGTCCACCTCGGCCCTGGGTGCGGTCGAGCGTGAGCAGGGCGATTTCGAGCTCAAGACCGGCCTCTTCCCCGGCATCGAGGGTGCGCCCCAGGGCCTGCCGGCCGGCGGTAACGCGGCGATGCTGGTCTCGGGTTCGGATGATCCGGAGCAGCTGGCCGCGGCCTGGGCTTGGCTCAAGTTCATCACCTCGGGCGAAGGTGCGGCCGACGTTGCCCGCACCACGGGCTAAATGCCGCCGAACAAGGCCGCCAACGAGATCATCCTGGCGGATTTCTACGTGCAGAACCCGAACAAGCAGACCGCCGTGGATCAGCTGCCGCTGCTGCGCGACTGGCTCGCCTACCCGGGTGACAACGGCCTGGCCGTGACCCAGGTAATCTGCGACGGCATGGAAGCCATCGTCATCGGTGACGCCGAGGACATGACCGAACTGCAGGACGAGATCACCGAAGAGATCCAGGTGACGACCCATGCGGGTCTCCGCTCCGAGCGACGTCTGGCCTTTCTCGAGCGCGCTGCAGGAGGCGCCGATCGACCGGCCGCTGATGGTGCCGCAGCACCATCCTTGCGGGCGCCTCGGCATCCCCGCCATGGACCGCATCAAGCTCTCGAACGCCGCCGAGGAGCTGGCCGTCTCCAAGCGCGTCGGCCGCGAGCCGGACTTGATGCTGCACGGCCATGTGCACCGGCCGATCAGCGGCGTCTGGGCCGGTATCCCCTTTCACACCCAGCGCGCCCTCTCGCATCAGGTCCACTACGACGAGGTGACCGAGACGCTGATCCCCGGCACCCATGAGGCCCCGGATCTCGTGATCCTGACCGTCATCGACGGCGATATCGCGGTGCATACCCGCAGCTATCTCTACGACGGCCCCGTCTACTCCATGAACGAGCAGGCGAACATCGATGCGACCACGCCGGCCGAGATCCAACCGCTCACAGCGCCCGCCGCACCGTAATGCACGCGTGGCAGCACGGGCTCTGGGGATGGATGATCCGCGGGGGACTCTCATAAGCACTGCCCCAGGCTGAGGAACGTCTCAGCCCTCATGGACCCGCCCAGGGTCCGTCATCCGCAGACGCGTTGGTTCTGAGCGGACACCAGGCCTTCGCGAAAACCGCGCGGTCTTTGATCGGTCGCAGACGGTCTTACATCTCCTGCATGCCAGCGCTCATCGCCACCACTGCGAGCTTGCCTGCCGGTGGTGGTCCCTATCGGCTGGAGAGCCTCAGCATCGGCGTTTTTCTGACCGACCAGCCGAGCCATCGGTTGACGATCGGCAGCGATCGCGCCCGGCACCTGCCCCTCTCGCGCCACCAAGGCTGGGTCTTGCCTGCGGGTGCCGAGGGCCATTGCGCGTTCGACGCTGCCCTCGATCTGGCGACGGTCTCCCTGCCGACACGCCTCCTGAGGGATGCGGGGCTCGAGGCCGATCCGTCGGCTGTCGCGCCGATCATCGGGGAGCTCGATCCGCTGCTTCTGCAGATGGTCATCCAGGCGGACGGTTTCGCCGCCGGCGGCACGCTCTACGCCGAGACCATGGCCCAGGCGCTTGCAGCCCAGATGGCGCGGCTCCTGCGCCCTGCCGAACCCGCGGCCGCCGCGATCGACGACCGTCGCCTCCGCCGAGCCGTCGAGCATATCCGCGCGCATCTGGCGGAGGATCTGTCGCTTGAGGGGATGGCGGCGGTGGCGACCATGTCCCCCTCCCATTTCGCCCGCGCCTTCAAACAGGCGACCGGCCAATCGCCCCTGAAATTCGTAATCGGTGCGCGTTTGGAGACGGCGATGGCCTTGCTCCGCACCACGCGGCTGACGGTCGCCGAAATCGCCTATCGCGTGGGCTACAATGACGTGCCCCGCTTCACACAGCATTTCCGGCGCCGTTTCGGCATGACACCGGGGGCAGCGCGCCAGGGTTAGCACCCGCATGGCCATCCCCCGCGCGCGACCGGCTGTCTCCAGACACGGCAGCCACGCTCACCGGCCAGACCGGCGTATCAGCATGATCGAAATCGCCTAGCCGATGATCGGAATCGCGCCTGTGAGGTGCCGGCGCTTTCGCCACCTTCCTTCCCAGACGCCGGCCAGCACGGTCGGCCAGGGAGAGGAGAGAGACGATGAAGACCTTCGCGACAACCGCCATCACCGCCACCCTGCTCGCCACCACTGCCATGGCCGAGATCACGACGCGCAAGGTGAGCTTTGAGAACGCCGGCACCACGCTCAGCGGCACGCTCTATCTGCCAGAGGGCTATGAGGGCTCCCAGAAAGATGCGGTGATCGTCACCGGCGCCTGGACCAGCGTAGAAGAACAGATGCCGCGGACTTATGCCCGCGAGATGGCGGCCCGCGGCTTCATCGCCTTCACCTTCGATTTCCGCGGCTGGGGCAAGTCTGGCGATCTGCCCGGCGGCCAGCGCTTCATCGAGGACCCAACCGCCAAGATCGAGGACATCCGCGCCGCCATTGCGCTCGTCGCCGAGATGCCGGAAGTCGCGCGCGTTCATGGTCTCGGGATCTGCGCCTCCGCCGGCTACATGCTGGATGCGACCCGCGGCAACGAGGCCGTCAGCAAGGTGGGCCTCGTCGCCCCCTGGCTGCAGGACCAAACGCTGGTCGAGGCCGTCTATGGCGGCGCCGAGGGCGTGGCCGGCCTTAAGCAGGTGGCCGCTGCGGCCGAGGCCGAGGGCGGCCAGATTATCCCCGCTGCCGGCCCCGAGGGTGCCGAGGGCGTCCTGATGCCCATCGGCGGCTACTATTACGAACCCTCCCGCGGTGCGATCCCGGAGTATGACGATGCCTGGAACAACGCCGGGTGGGACGACTGGCTGAGCTATCACCCGCTCGACCGGGCCGCCGCCTTCGACAAGCCCCTCGCCATCGTCCATTCCGACGCGGCAGCGATCCCCCAGGGCGTGCGCAGCTTCGTCGCGAGCTTCACAGGCAAGGCCACGCAGCGCTGGCTCGAAGAGGTCACGCAGTTCGACTTCTATGATGACCCCGCCGCCGTGACCGCAGCCGCCGACGAGATGGCCGCGCATTTCACCCGCTGACCGCAGATCGCCCGGTTGCCTGCCCGCAGCCGGGCCACCCATGTCTGGAGAGATCCCATGACCCGCCCCCTCACCGCCGCAGCCCTGGCCGTTTCCCTGGCCTTCCCCGGCATCGCCACGGCCGACACCCCGCCGCCCGCGGGCGACCCGGACAGTGCGCGCGTGATCACGCTCGTCACCTCCATCCCCGTCGCCGTCGATCGCGGGGCCTACGACCTCGCCGAAGCGGCCTTCGCCCCGGAGGTCGTGATCGACTACACGAGCGTCTGGGGCGGCGAGCCCGTCTCGATGAGCCCGGCCGCGCTGATGGAGGCCTGGCAGGGCATCGTCCCGGGCTTCGACGCAACCTGGCACGCGCTCGGCCCCGTCACCGTCGAGATCGCGGGCGATAGCGCCACGGCGAGCGCAGCCGTCGATGGGCGGCACTGGATTGGGGACCGGCTCTGGCGGCCAATCGGCTCCTACCACTGGGATCTTGCGCGAATGGACGGGGACTGGAAGGTCACGCGCATGGTCTTCGAGATGACGCAGGAAATCGGCGACCGTGGCTTGGCCGACGAAGCGCGTGCCAAAGCCGCCCAGTGACAGGCCTAAAGATCCTTGGGCCCCGCGCGACAGCAAACGCTGATCGGGCGGGGCCTTGTTTCGCCGGAGGGCGCTCGGTCCCCAGGCAGACCGGCGCCCTTAGAGTCAGGAGGACTTCAGGCCGGGGTAGGTATAGAACCGCTCCTGATCGAAATCCCAATCGGGATCGTCCCAGGCGATCATCTTGCCCGGATTGAGCAGGCCCTTCGGATCGCATTCGCGCTTAAACGCAAGCTGGACCTGGTCCGTCTCCTTCATCCCGCCCTCTTCCAGCGTGTAGCGGTGCGGGTTGAAGATCGGGCAGTCGTTGTCCTCATGCGCGGCGATGATCTCCTCGAGACGCGCCTCGGAGCTGTAGCGCACGAGCGGCAGGCCCGAGAGCTGGATCTGCCCGTCGAAGCGCGTGATCTCGGTATGGATCGGTACTTCATCGCCGAACATATCCCGCATCTTGGCCATCGAGGCCAAGGGATCGGCCCCCAGATACGCTGTCTGGAGATAGGTGATCGAGGGATCGACGCGCAGCGCCCGCAGCGTCGTGTGGTTCCAGCCAAGCTCATAGGCAGGCGGCAGGCCCGCCGTATCGTCGACGGCGGCATTGAAGAGGACGCTCGCCCCCTCCCAGCGGTTCATCACTGTCAGGAGCGCGTCGAGTGACTGCGACGCGACGCTCGCGATCAGAACGGATTTGCCCTCGGGCAGGTACTTGCGGTGGCGCAGGAAGTACTGGTGCGGGACCGGGTCCGCGACACTACAGAGCTGCTTGAGCAGGATCGCATCCTCGCGGGCCAGCGTCATGCCCGCCCGCGTCGCCTCCACCACGTCATCGAAGCCAACGATCACATCGACCCAGCTGTAAGCGGGTGCGAGCGGCATGCCGACGGCCACGATGGCGCCGTTCACGCCATAGGCGTGGTTGGCCTTTTGGATATCGTCGCCCCGAAGCTCGATCACCCGGGGCTCGGCCTCACAGGTGACGATGGTCAGGCTCAGGATGTTCCCAGGCGCGCGCAACCCGCCCCAGCGGATCGAGCCCACCCCGCCCGAGCCCCCGGCGATGAAGCCGCCGAGCGAGGCTGTGCCATGGGTCGAGGGGTGGATGCGCAGCTCCTGATTGGTCTTCTCCCGCGTCTCACGATCAAGATCGGCGAGCACGATACCCGCCTCGGCCAGGATTCGACCGTGCTCCAGCTCCAGGATCTTGGTCATGTGCTTCATGTGCAGGACGATCCCGCCAGAGAGCGGCATGGCCTGACCATAGTTGCCGGTGCCCGAGCCACGCGTCGTGACGGGCACGTTATGGGCGTAGGCAACGCGCATGACCTCGACAACCTCGTCGACGCTGCGGGGGGCGATGACGAAATCGGCCGTCACCCCTTCGAGCTTCGCCTTGAGGACCGGGGAGTACCAGTAGAAGTCCCGGCTCTTCTGCAGCACCGTTTTCGGGTGATCGTCGAGGTCGAGATGCGCGAGCGCGGCCTTGGCGCCCGCGATATCTGGCGCCACAGCCGTATGCGCCGAGCCTTCGATGACAACCGGATCGAGACGATCGTAGGCGGGCGCTGCCGTGCCGAGGGGGCGGCCCCCGCGGATCACCACACGATCGCTCTGCGGGCGGGCGTTGAGTTCGGTCCAGCCTCGGGCGGCAGGGAAGATGACGAAATCGGCGGGCGCGCCGGGCGTCAGCGTGCCTCCCGTCAACCCCATGGCCCGCGCCGGATTGGCCGCGAAGGAGGCCGGCCAGTCGCCAACCGGATGATCGAGATGCGCGATCCGCGTCGCCTCGCGCAGCACCTCGACCATGTCGAGATCTCCATAGGCATAGAACGGGTCGCGCGTGTTGTCGGAAGCGAAGGAGACGTTCACGCCCCGCGCCACCAGCTCATGCACCAGCGTGACGCCGCGATAGCGCGGCGTCCGGCCCGGCACCCTGTCCTGCAGATAGAGATTGCAGAGCGGCAAGCTCACGATGTCGATCCCGGCCTCGGCCACCAGGTCCATCGTGCGGTCCGCCTGATCCTCCGGCAGGATCGCGAGGGAGCAGCAATGCCCGGCCAGCACACGCCCCTCGAAATTGTTGCGCAGCCGCGCCTCCGCGATCTCGCGCAGCGTTTCGCTCTCGGGGTTCAGGCTCTCGTCGGCGTGGAAATCCGCATTGAGCCCGCGATCGGCAGCGAGCTTGAAGAAGCGGTCCAGCCGGGCGGGCATATCGGGCAACGGGTAGGTGACGGCGCCGAGCACCCCCTCATGCGTGGCGACAAGATCGGCCAGCCGCTCGAAATCGTCAGAGAAGACGTCCTCAAGCGTGGTCAGCGCCGCGCCCTGCAGCGCGACGCGCCCTGCCCAGGTTTCTCGGGCTTGGGCGAAGGCTTCCCAGGTGCTCTCGCTCCGCGCATCGCCACTATCAAGATGCGTGCGGATCGCGACGGTGCCATGGGCATGCGCGGCCTCAAGCGAGAAGGCCATGCGCGCGGCGACATCCTCGCCCGACCAGCATTTCTCACGGTCCCCCGCAACGGCATTGAGCGCGCCGTCGAAGGTGCCATCGGGGTTCGGGGTGCGCCGCCAGATATGGCCCTTGTCGAGATGGGTGTGGCAATCGACGAAGCCCGGCATCACGAGCGCGCCAGCGCAATCGAGTGCCGTCTCATCGCCCATGGGCTCTGCGATGCGCCCTTCGCGAATCGTGAGGCTCGTGCGCATGAACCCTTCGCGGTCCCCGCTGCGCGCGCCGCCTGGGTTTTTGACCACCTCCAAACCAACGGATCCGAGCGGCACGAGGACGTTGTTGAGCCGCACCGGCCCTTCCGGCCAGCCGTCAGGATGGGATTGGGGCCAGGCGTCGGGCCAGACTTGGAACCGGGTCATCGTCATCGCTCCCTAGACACAGCGCTCTCGTGCCATTTGCGGAGAGCCAAATGATTAATAAGCGACATTAACGCGAAGATCAGCACACCAGTGACCGCGATCAGCAAAAGGGCTGCGAACATACGGGGAATATTAAGCCGATAGGAGGCCTCGAGGATCCGAAACGCGAGCCCAGAGCCCACCCCACCGGTGCCGGCCACATATTCCGCAACCACGGCGCCGATGAGCGAGAGGCCCCCCGCGATCTTCAGCCCGGCCAGGAAATAGGGCATCGCGGAGGGAATCTGGAGGTGGCGAAGCGTCTGCCAGCGTGTCGCCCCATAGATCCGGAAGAGATCGCGCAGATTGTGATCCGCCGAGTTGAGCCCCAGCGTCGTGTTGGACAGGATCGGGAAGAACGCCACGATCCAGGCACAGATCAGAAGCCCCGCCAGCTTGCTGTCCACATAGATGAAGATCAGCGGCGCGATGGAGACGATGGGCGTCACCTGCAGGATCACCGCATAGGGGAACAGCGACATCTCGATCCATTTCGAGAGCGAGAACAGGATCGCGAGCCCCACGCCGAGGACCACCGCCGTAAACAGCGCCATGGTCGTCACCTTGAGGGTGACCATGAGCGCGGAGAACAGGATCGACCAATCCTCATAGAGGCTCTCGGCCACGCGGCCCGGCCCCGGCAGGATGTAGTGCGGGATCTCGTTGGCGCGGACGATCCAGTCCCAGCCGAGCAGCGTGAGGGCCACCACGATCACCGGCAGCGCCCAGGCCCCGATCCGCTCGTTGCGCCGCTGGCGCATGCGCTTCAATTCGTCGAGGTCGATCTCGGGCGCCGCATCCGCCGCCGGCGCACTCAGGGCCGTCTCCGCCATTCAATGTTCCTCGTGTCCTGCGCCGTGCTCCATCGCATCACGCAGCGCCGCCGAAACCGCGCGGCAGCGCTCCACATAGTCGTGGCTCGTCCGGAAGCCCTCATCGCGCGGATAGGGCGCGTCATTGGGCATATCGTGCACCACGCGCCCCGGCCGGGCCGCCATGACGACGATCCGGCTCGAGAGAAACACGCTCTCAAAGACCGAATGGGTGACGAAGATGACCGTGCAGCCGAGCCGCTGCTGCAGCGCCAGCACATCGTTGTTGAGCTTAAAGCGCGTGATCTCGTCGAGCGCTGCAAAGGGCTCGTCCATCAACAGAAGCTTCGGCCGGGTCACCATGGCGCGCGCAATCGAGACGCGCATCTTCATGCCGCCCGAAAGCTCGCGCGGATAGGCACCCTCAAAACCTGCGAGCCCCACGGAGGCAATCACCTCCTCGACCTGATCCTTCGCCGCCGCCTTCGAGATGCCGCGCAGCCGCAGCGGCAACCAGACATTGCCGAAGACGGTGGACCAGGGCGCGAGCGTCGGCTCCTGAAACACGACGCCGAGATCAGGCTCCGTGCCCGCCCGCCACCGGATCTGGCCCGAGGTCGGATGCGTCAGCCCCGCGATCAGCCGCAGCGCCGTGGATTTGCCGCAGCCCGAGGGGCCGAGGAGCGAGACGAAATCCCCCTCCCCAAGATCGAGGCTCATGCCGCGCAGCGCCGTCACCTGCCCGCCGAACACCTTCGAGACATTGGCGACGCGCAGGAGCGGATCGGCATGCCCTGCCGACCCGCCCGTCTGGTGCTCCTCGGGGACAATGCCCTCCACGGCCTTACTCGCCGACGAGGCTCTTCTTGATATCGAGCCCGACACCCTTGTTGACGAACTCGGTCGTATAGGCAGCGGTGAAGTCCAGATCGCCGGCCACGAGCCCTAGCTCCACGAAGGTCTCGAAGATCTCCTTCATGGTCTCGTCCGTCATGGCATTGATGCCGAGCTCGAGCGCATCGCCGCTATCCGCAATGCCATAGCGCTTCATCGCCTCGATCGAATAGGCGATCTGGCCGTCGGTCATGTCCGGATTGTCGTTCTGGATCAGCGCATTGGCCGCGCTGTTGTCGCCATAGAGATAGTTGTACCAGCCCTTGGCCGTGCCATCGACGAAGCACTTCACCAGCTCGGGGTTCTCCTCGACGAAGGGCTTCATCATCTCGATGGTCGTCGAGTAGCCGATATAGCCATAGTCCGCGAGCAGCCAGACATCCGGCGCCCAGCCCGTCGCCTGCTCAATGGCATAGGGCTCCGAGGTCACATAACCCTGCTGGGCCTTGTTCTCATCGGCGATGAAGGGGGCGGAGT
Source organism: Pseudomonadota bacterium (assembly GCA_039026635.1). Lineage (GTDB taxonomy): Bacteria > Pseudomonadota > Alphaproteobacteria > Rhodobacterales > Rhodobacteraceae > Thermohalobaculum. The sequence goes on along the minus strand of JBCCLX010000066.1, from coordinate 721 downwards.
TGTAGGTATAGACTCCGCGGTTCTCCTCCTTGAAGCCGTACTGGTTGATCAGGATCTTGTACCAGGAGAGGTTGGCGCCATCGTCCGTCAGCACTTCCAGCCCCTCAGCCGCCATCTCCTCCATCGAGGACACACGGCCCGGATGGGTCATCACGACCTGCGGCTCTTTCTGGAAATTCGCCCCGACCACGATGATCGGAATGCCCTCCGAGATGGCGTTCCAGGGCTGGATCATGTTGCCGCCCATATAGGCATCCAAGCGCCCCGCGATCATGAGAGCGCGCCCGTTCACCTGCGGGCCGCCGGCCTGAATGGTCACATCCAGCCCACACGCCTCATAGGTGCCATCCGCCACGGCCTGATAATAGCCGCCGTGCTCGGCCTGGGCGACCCAGTTCGTGCCGAAGCTGAAAGGGGTGAGATCTGCCGCCTGCGCAGCCCCGGCGCCGAGAGCTGTTCCGACTGCAAAAAGCGCTACGCCATATCCGCGGGTGAATGCCATGATCGCCTCCAGGTCTGGGGTGGCGGCCGAGGGGGTCGAGCCGCTTCAGCAGGACTGTGACCAAGCCGACGGCAGCTGTCGAGCGGCAAGATGAAAGCGCTCGCTCACAGAGACGTGCCGCCCATTCCTTCAGCGCTTGATCGACCCTTCTGCTCAAGACAGCGGCACGCCAACCCCCCGCCCGCGCATTGGCCGGGTGGGGGCGGGGGTGGGCGGGTG
>JBCCLX010000065.1:0-14751 GCA_039026635.1 Pseudomonadota bacterium | reverse complement strand
CTCGAGATCTACACCGCGCTGATCGATGCCCTTATCGGCTCCGTCTACAAGGCCGTCGAACAAAGCCCGAGCATCGAGGTGACCAACGGCATGCTGCCGATGGTGACGCTGATCGAAGCCAAGGAGCACGGCGGGTTGGAACGGGCTCTCGGCGCGGCTTTGCTCAACCAGGCTGCCGCCGGCGCTGCAGACCCTGCGACCTATGCGTCCTACTACAGCCGACTCAACAATGAAACGAACGCGCTCGATCGTTTCCGTGCCCATGGCAATGCAGAGCATAACCGATGGCTGCGCGAAGCACTCGTTGGTCCAGACGTCCGACAAGTCCTGATCTGGCGCGAGATCCTTCAGAAAATTGTCGCCACGAACGACCCTCAAGGTGTCTCCGGGACCGCCTGGTTCAATGCGGCAACTAAGCGTCTCAACCGGATCAGCGAAGTTGAGATGCGCATCGGTGGCCGGGTCACCGAGGTTCTCGCTGAACAGGATGCAGCGATTGTCTCTCGACTTTGGATGCTCGCCAGTCTCGGCGGCCTCGCGATCCTCTCGGCAATCGCTCTTGCCGCCTATGCAGGCACCTCGGCGGCGCGGGGGCTGCGCATTGTCGCGCGCGTGATCGAAGGTCTGGCGAGCGGCGATACCCGGGTTGAACAAACGAAGCGCCGTGATGAGGTCGGCAACATCCTGACGGACCTCAAATCGCTCGGCGACCGGCTGGCCGCCTCTGCCAATGCGGCGGACAGCGTGTCGAAGGGCTATCTGTCCGGTGAGATCCCCATCGCATCGGACATGGATCGCCTTGGCAACGCGCTGCAAGTGATGCAGCACACCTTGAACGATATGGCGCAGCAGACCTCCTCAATGATCACTGAACTGACGATGCAGTCCGAGATGTTGACCGATATGGCTGGCGAAGTGGCCCATGGCGCGAGCGAGCAGTCGAGAGCGACGCAATCCGCGGCAGCCGCGGTGGAAGAAATGAATGCCACCATGCGGGTCAGCAGCGATAATGCCAGCGAGACCAATGAGATCGCCGCGAAAGCGGCGGATAAAGCACGCGGGTCGGGTGTCGCCGTGGCACGCGCTGCCGATGCGATGAAGAAGATCACGGAGCGCATTGGCGTTGTCATGGAAATTGCCCGTCAGACGGACCTCTTGGCTTTGAATGCTGCCGTGGAAGCGGCGCGGGCCGGTGAACATGGACGCGGCTTCTCAGTGGTCGCCCAGGAAGTGCGCAAATTGGCGGAGAACTCTGGCAAGGCCGCAGAGGAAATCGAGCAGCTTGTGCGCCAAACAGTCGACGAATCGAACAACGCCAAACAGAAGATCGACGCCATGCTTCCTGACATCTTGCGCACGTCAGAGCTCGTGGCAGAGATCGTCGCCGCCATGAGCGAGCAGGAGCAGGGGATCGGCCAGATCAGCAATGCGCTCAACTCATTGTCGATGGCGAATGCGAAATCTGAGAACATGGGCCGCTACAGCGCTGATGCTGCAAAGGAAGTTCAGAGCATAGTTGTCCGCCTGCAGGAGATGCAGGGCTTCTACAAAACCGACGAAGTGCCAATGAGCGAGCGGATCTCAACCGCCGACAACGAGGCCAACGCGGCGCTGAGGGCGGCCTGAACGCCAGACGCTTCACAACAAGGGAGAGCGCAGCAGGGAGCGGTCCGCCCAGATCTTGGCACCGCCCCTGCCCGCCACCTGTCGTTTGACGACGTCAAGCGCGGCTTACCTCTATCGCCATCACGACCCGGCTGCTTGACACTAGAGCGGCGTAGAGCGTCAGCTTGACCACACTGGATCACGCCACCTCCAATCGGCAGCCAGATCTTCTCCAGCCGACCCTTGGACCCGATACGGTGGCCCCGATGATCAGAACGCTGCCCTGCTCCGCTGTCGTAGTCGCGCTCGGCGTGCCCGTCGCCCAAGGGCCTGCCCCGGCACAGGCACAGGAGGATCGGATTGTCCTCGATGAGCTCCTGGTTGAGGGCGAACTGCAGACGCGAACGCTCCAGGACTCGCATACAAGCGCGGCCGTGATCACCGGCGAGGCGCTCGAGCAACGCGCCGACTTCGACCTCTACGATGTCATTGATCGTACGCCGAATGTGACCAACTCGCTCGGCGAGAAGGGTTTTGCGATCCGCGGCGTCGATCAGCGCGGCATCGGCGGTGGCGGGACCGGTCTCCTTGTGACGACCGTCGTCGACGGCGCGACCCTGACCAACAATCGGCAGACCTTCTTTGGGCCCTACAGCACCTGGGATCTCGACCAAGTGGAGGTGCTGCGCGGCCCGCAGTCGACGCAGCAGGGGCGCAATGCGCTCGCCGGCGCCATCGTCCTGCGTTCCGCCGATCCCACCTATGACTTCGAGCTCAAAGGCCGCGGCGAGGTCGCCAATCGAGGCACTTTTGGCGGAGCGATAGCCTTCAATGCGCCCGTGATTGAGGACGTTCTCGCCTTCCGGTTCTCCGCCGAGCATCTGCAGACGGATGGGTTTGTCGACAACCCGACCCTCGGCATCGATGACTACGATTTCCGCGAACAGACGACGCTGCGCAGCAAGCTGCGCTTCGACCCGTCGGACAGTTTCTCGGCTGTCCTCTCGGCGAGCTATGTGAACAATCAGGGGGGCGAGGATCTGGTCGTGGGCGACCTCTTCCCGGACGACCGGGTCAACCTCTCGGACACGGAGGCCATCGAGGGCAGTGAGTTCGGCCTCTTCAGTCTCCGCATGCGCTACGACATCAACGATCGGCTGACGCTGCGCTCCGAGACAAGCGGGCTGATCAGCGACTACCAGCGCATCGAAGATTCCGATTTCAGCGCCGCTTCTCTCGGGTTTCTGGATCGCCGCGCCGACTCGAACAGCTTCGAGCAGCAGCTGACCCTCAGCTATGCCGACGATCGCTTGAGTGCTGTCATCGGCGGCTATGTGATCGATGCAACCGAGAAAAGCGACTCCGGTCTGATCTTGCCTGGCTTGATCGTCGACCCCTCCGCCCCGGCCGATGGCGTCCTGGATCGCACCATCAACAGCGAGATCTCGACGCTCAACTACGCCTTCTTCGGCGAGGCCGAGATCGAGATCCCCGAGCTCTCGAACGGCTTCTCGATCATCGCTGGTGGGCGGTACGATCGCGAGGCGATCGATTTCTCAGATACGACGATCGTCGCCGTGAACTTCGACCCCTCGGTCCCGTTGCCTCCGCCGGAGTCCGAGACGAGCGATACGAGCTTCGGTGCTTTCCTGCCAAAGGTGGGCCTGATCTACGACTGGACCGAGGATTTCTCGACCGGCCTTACCGTGCAACGGGGCTATCGGGCGGGCGGGACGCAGCGCAATGCCCTGACCGGCGTCCTCAACACCTTCGATCCCGAGTTCACCTGGAACTTCGAGCTCTCGCTGCGCTCGGAATGGTTCGGCGGGAGGCTCACCGCCAACGCCAATGCGTTCTACACGCGCTGGACCGATCAGCAGGTGAACGTGTTGGGGGAGAGCGGGAACTCGGCAGATTTCAACACCGTCAACGCAGGCAAATCGCGGATCGCAGGCGGGGAGCTCGAACTGCGCGGCCTGCCGATGCCGGGGCTCGAGGTGTTCGGGTCGGTCGGGGTCGCCCAAACGGAGTTCATCGAATTTGTCTCAGGCAGCAGCGACTTCAGCGGCAATGAGTTCCCGAACGCCCCGCCTGTGACGGCGGCCTTCGGCGGGTCCTATGCCTTCGAGAACGGGATCGTGCTGAGTGCGGATGCCAATTATCAGGCGCGCTCCTTCAGCAATGCGGACAACCGCGCCAGCACACAGTCGGACGGTCGTTTCCTCGTCAACGCCCAGCTCGGCTACGAAGCGGAGCACTGGGGCGCCTATCTCTACGTCCGAAACCTGCTGGACAACGACTACACGACCCAGGTTCTCAACGATGGTGACCGCCTGCGCACGGGTGAGCCGCTCACGGTTGGCGCCTACGCGACCTTCCGGTTCTAGAACTGATCGCAGGCTCAGCGACAGGCCGCGATCGCCGGTGGACGAGAATACGATGGCCTCGTTCCGCGAGGCCGGGGAACGCGTCAGTTCGCGATGGGCGCATCCACTGCGGCACCCTCTGATGCCGTAACGGAATGCTTATCGATCAAGTCCCCGTGGGGCAGATCCACATCGCGAAGAGTATTGGAATGAGACAGGCGCGTAAGTCCGCTGTCTTAAGATGGAACAGCTTCCCGACCCTCACGCGCATCTCTTCGGCAGAGTCACTAGAGTTGACGCGTACGGCAACCTTAGAGGTGGTTTTCGTCGCAGATGATCCACTAATCTCTAGGTCGTGAACAGATCAATTAGCGCCTCAAAACATCTGCCAACCCTCCTTCTGAAGCATCGATAAAGCTCGACTTATCTTTAATGCAGCAATATTCGAAGGCTTGCAGAGCAAGCCTATTCAATATATGAAAGAGATCAGGAGTGGAGGGTGAGAACCTTTCTGATTTTCTTTCTGGTTGAGCGTATTATTGGAGCATACTAGAGCCTTAATACCAGTACAGTTCATGTGAAAATCGTCACTTAAGAATTTATGGTAGAATCAAACTCGGACTGTTAGATCTCACCACTCTAAGGATCCCGCCAGACTCCTCGCCTTTGCTCGACCCCTACTTACCTCTGAGCGACCCATGGACCTCGATCGGTTACGTGCACTTCGACAACAGCTGACGATTGACCTTCAAGCCCGCGACGTTGAGAGCGCGGGCAGTCTGAGGCAGCTCGACGCGCTGCTCTCGGTCATCTCAGACAACGACAGCGTCGCGACCAGCGCAGGGCCCGATGTCCTGCGGGAGACGCAGGCGGAGGCAGCGGGTGCCGATGAGCCGGTTCTGGATGACGAGACCATCGCGGCGGCGATCGCCAGTCTAAGCGGCGATGCCGGTGAGGTGCTGAGCGAGGAGGGGCTGACGCTTTTCCGGCGAGAGGCTGGCATCTGGGCCACCCTTGACGCGTCGGATCAGACTGCGCTGCGCAATGCGGAGGCGACGCTCGGCTTTCAAAATCTGCGCGATCTCTTTGGTCGAGACTTCGATATCGGCATCTTCCGCCCGGCTGTGCGTTTGGCCCTGGTGCCAGCTGCGGGACAGTCCCCGGTGCTCCTTTTCTCATCGGCGCCGGAGCCGACGGCGGGCGCACAGGCGATCACGATCAACCGGGGCTCCGTCTGGATTGCTGCACGCCTTCTCGATCCCGTTGCGGCACCTGAGGGCTATGTCGGTCTCAGCGTGGAGGGGGGCAGGTTAGAGCTCGAGACGGCGATCAGCCTCGATGGCAACGACGCAGTCTTGGGCGCCGCTTTCTCCGGCACCCTCTCCCTCCGTCTCCGCCGCGTCAGCGGGAACGCTCCGCGATTCGAAGGCGGGCCGCCCGAGGATCTCTCGATCCGGTTCAGAGGCGGCGGGGCGCCTGAGCAAGAGATCTCCGATGGCAAGGCTCGGGCCGATGGCGTGGTGATCGGCTTCAAGGCCGATGGGACGCTGCGCCACGACCCCATGGGCGACCGGATCGTCTTCGGCTGTGCAGTGGATCCCGACACGCTCGACACCACAGCTTTCGATCTCGAAGAGGCCACGTTCTCGGGCAGCACGCGGCTCGTCGATGGCGGGTGGTCCGTGCCGATCACCCAGACGAGCACGCCCCGCAGCCTGCCCGAAGCGATGGGCACATCGTTCTGGACCGTTCACTTCGCCGATCCGGTGGGCGTGCGGTGGAAGGGCGGTCCGGCCGGGAAAGCAAAGCTCGAAGATGCGCGGCTCTCCATCGGTGCCACCTGTTTCCTGATCGAGACGGCAAGCGCCAAGCCGGCAACGGTCGCCGATGTCCATGCCTTCGCGCTCTGGCGCCTGCCGTCCTCGGGGCATCGCGCAAAGGTCTCGATCGCGCTCGGCAGCACCTTCCCCGCTGCCTTCGGCTGCACGGGATCGGGGGACGAACTGGTCCGTTTTGCCGGGCTCTTCGACGCCACCCTCGGCCGGCCAGCAGATGCGACGGGTGCACCGATCCCAGCGGCAGCCGAGCCCGTGATCGTGCGCATGACCGGCCCCTCCGACCAACGAGAGCTGCGCATTACCCCGCAGGACCCGAGCCGCGGGCTCCCCTTCGACCGCCGCATGCTCGTGCTGGAGAACGCCTTTCTCTCGGTCGGCACCCTTCGGCTCTCGTCCATCGCCGGCAGCCTCAGAGACGGGCGCGACGTCTCGAAAGCAACCGCGGCGCTGAGCGTGCCGGTGCATGGCTGGATCCCGACGCTGCCCGATCCCTATGTGGACAACCTCTCGGTCGATGAAGACGATTTCCTCCGCCGTTCGCCCATCAGCACGCTGATCGCCACCTTCCGCTGGAGCACAGGGGCGGCTGAGTTCAGCTTTGAGGGTGTCTTGCCAGGCCCGACGAGCGGCAAGGCCGACGCGAGCCAGGAGGACCCTCGCCCGTCCATAAAGGCCGATCTTGCGCCAAGGTATCGCTCACAGACCGATCAGGCCGCGCAGATCCCGAGCCGCGGGCGCTTCGACTTTCCCCCAGTAGCCGTGCCGGAGCCGCAGACGCCCCCGGCAGGCAGACCGGCGGATCCGACCGTTGAGGCCGTGCGGAACTTCGAAGGGCAAATCGGCGAGCTTGGCCTCGGGCGCGGCGGCTGCATGCTCCTCGATGTTTCAACCGCGCGCCATCAGATCGGGGTTCAGATCGCGCCGCGCCAGAACGTCACCGTCGGGGCCGCGCTCATCGTCCAGGGGATGCAGATCGGCGCACCGCTCGCCTCGCTCCGCGTCTTCGCGCTGCCTCAGATCCAGTGGGAGCCGGTGCGCACCCTGCCAAAGGATCAGGATCCGGTCACGCTCGGGATTTTCCCGACCCCACTCGCCTCCGCCGATGATGGCGGGCCAACGATCCTGGCCAGCAATGCTGCCGTCCTGGCGCCCGTCCTGCCTGAACTGACCCTCAATAGTCAGATCACGGAGCTTGGCGCGGGTGAGCGGATGAATGTGCTCTCCACCCTGCCCTTCGGCATGAGAATGCTGATGCGGCTGCGCCCGCCGGGGTTTGATCGGGACGCGGTCGACTATGTGCGCCCCGTATTCTCGCGCGAGCGGCCACTCGAGGGAGCGCTGCAGGTCAGCCTGCGCTCCGAGGCGATCATCCGCCGCGCCGTCGACGATCAGAGCGCGGCCTTCGAGGGGTGGACGGTTCAGGTCCCGAACGGTGTGGACTTGGACACGGGCAATCCGCTCGACATCAGCGTGCTAGGCGCAACCGTCGGCAGCGAGGGCTCGGTCGAGACGCTCTTCAATCAAGAGTTCGGCGGCGCCAACCCCCGCGTGCCCGTCACGCGCTACGATATCAGCGGCTATGGCGCCTCCACCTTCAGCGATTGGGCCAATCCGAAGGGCAGCTTTGCCGAAACGACACGCGTCAACTTCCGGGTGGTCGTGGGACGAACGCTGCTGGAGATCGTGAAGGTCGCGAGTGTTCTCTATCCCTGGGGGATCCGCGTGACGCGCTCGGTGACGATCGAGCGGCGCGGCGGGGGCGGGGTCGTACGGCGCGACAGCGGCTGGCAGGCGCAGACGCCGGGTCTTTTCGATTTCACGACCGATACGGTGACGACGCAGCCCTATGAGATCCATCCCGGCCTGATCCGCGGCATCTACGATATCGACCGCATCCGGCCCGTTGGTGAGGAGCTGACGCTGCCGGGGACGGGCCGGGTCCTGCCCATGGCTTTCGACGCGATGGTCCAGATCGAGGGGTCGCCTGATCGCACGCGGGCCGAGGGGCTGGTGGGCTTTCTTCACCTGGCGCATCAGACACCGCTGCCGCCAGGGCCGGGACAGCCGCTCTCCACCGCCGATCTCGCCGCTCTCGTGCAGTTTCAAGAGGGGATCGGCGGGCCGGTCGATGCGGAGATCGAGATCGGCCAGTCGGGCTTCCGAGCCCGCGCCACACGGATCGAGGTGCGCCTGGCTGAACGCGCCGGCAAACCGATCTTCGTGGGGGCCGTGCGCACGATGCCGGTCTTCGGGCCCTCGGGCTCCTGGTCGGTCGTGCGCGGACCCGGGTCGCCCTCCGGCTCCGCTCAGGATGTGGCCGCCGTCACCGATGGCGCGCCTGTGGTGCGCGCGGGCCCCGCACTGCCGGCCACGGGGTTCGCCGTGAACGCCACCGGCTCGGGGCCCTATCTGATCGCCGAGGCCTCCGATCTCTTCAGCGGTTCTACGCCGGAGTTCGAATATGGCCTGATGCAAGCGGACAGCACACACCGCTTCCTGTTCCGCCGGCCGGAGATCACGGCAGGTCAGCCCTGGATCACCTCGCCGGTGCCGCCCGCCTTTGCCGATTTCTATGCCGCCGCAACGACCAAAGGGCTCTTCCCGCCGATTGCCAACGCCATCGAGCTGGTCGATGCGCCCTATCGTCTGGGCATCAACGGGGATGGCCTTCTCCGCCTCGACCCTGATGTGAACTTCCAGGCGCCGCGAAGCGATCTGGTCCTCTCGGAGACCGCCTCGGACCGGCTCCGCGTCAGCTACGACAACGCGCAGCTGATGTTCAAATTGGGCGCGGAGGATTGGGAGCTCGAATTCCCGGGGCTCGAAATCTGGTCGGAGTTGACCGATCTGCCGAACATGACGGGCTGTCGCGCCATTGTCCGCGCCGGCAGCAATCAGCGAGCCCAGCTCGACGAGGTCGAGATCCTCCTCAGCCCCGTGCTCGAGAACATTCTCTCGGTGATGCCGTTCCATAACGAGCGTGGCAAAGTCGGGCCGATCGATCTGGGCGTGAGCAACCTCAAGGTGACCCCAAAGCTCTCGGTCGGCCTCGACTACTTCTTCCCGCAGAAGGGCGCAGACGTCATCGCAGCGATCAGGCTCTCGGCACTGATCGAGATCGGCATCGAGAACGAGCTCGGCGTGACCGACGAGGCGCTGTTCATCGGGATCCGCGACCTCTTCGAGGCCAGGGTCAGCATTCCGGTCAAACCCTATCCCGTCGCCATCATGTTCGGCTTCTCGGCGCTCTACGGCACCAAGGTGCTGCTGACGGGGCCCGACGCCGGCAAGGGCAAGACCCTCGTCGAAGTTCGTGTCTACATCGGCCTCGCTTTCGGCGAAAAGCTGGGCCCTTTCCAGGCCGCTTTCGCCACCGGCTTCGGTCTCTTGCTGGTATGGGGAGAAAAGAGCGGGCTCGGCGGCTTCGTCTTCATCGAGATCAAAGTGAACCTCGCCGAGATGGTGAAGCTCAAGATCTTCGGTGAGTTCGCGGCGCTGCAAGTTGAGGACTCGAGCGGTCGAAAGTTCGAGCGTTATCAGGGCTTTGTCGGCGTCAATGTCTCACTCTTCATGGTGTTTTCGATCAAGTTCACCGTGGAGATCAGCGACGAGAAAGAAATTCCCCCTCCAACTCCGCCAGGCCCATGATCAATCCTCCTCGACTGACGCTCTGCACCTATCTCTCGCGCTGGACCCCGTCGAAGGAGCAGCTGCAGGTCAATCTCCTTGTCGTGCCCATCGGCGATCCGAAGGATCCGCTGACCCAGGGGCTCGCGATCCCGCCAGCACCGCCTTTTCAGGGTGCGACGCTGGAGGTGGCCGCCCATCTTGGCAGCGATCCCACGATCGTGCCGACGCGCGCGGACATCCCCGCTTCCACAAGCGTGCAGCTGGCAGCACCCCCGGATCAGGCGGCGATCTTCGATGCCTTTCGCAACACGCTCGATCTCAGCCTGCCGCCGGAACCTGCGGTTCGTTCAGGCTCCGCGACGCTGCGCAAGCACCTGCCCCTCTCCTATCGGCGGAGCTTTGGCTTCACCGGTCCGCGCACGCCGCTTGCCTCGATCGATGACACCTACCGCTGCGCCAAACGCTGTGTGCCGAGCGCGATCCCCGCTCCGCCTCCAAAAGATCCGCGCCTGAGCTGGGGTGAGCTCTTCGCCATGATGCTGCGCCAACCGGAGCTCGCGCGGGCGGCAGGTCTGATCCACACGATCAACCTCGATGTCGGCACGACCTATCAGAACGGCGGCTGGCTCTTCTTTACCCTCGGCTCTGGCGGGGCGTTTCACGATCAATGGGTGGCCGATTCCACCTTTGCGCGCTGGTTTGCCACGCGCGTGCCGCAGCTTGAGGCAACACCGCGGCCGGTCTTCACCTCGGTGCTGTTCCCCGTGGCGGCCGATGCCACGGCGGCGGCCGCCTTTGGCCCGCTCGATGAGGTCTATCCGGAAGCCATCGCCTATGACGACGGCTTCGCCAAGATCGTCCACGCGAGCCAACCGCGCTCGACCGATCCTTACGACGATGAGGACGAGCCGGAGGACGAGCGGTTCCCGCCGCCTCTCGTCGATGCGGGCATCCGGCTCGGGTGGGATGACGAGTCCATCGTCGAGCGGCTCGACCGCGGCCTGTCGGCCACCGGACCGGGCGGGCAACCCCTGCCCGATGCGCCCACGGGCGCGGCCGGTTATCGCGTCGATGTGCGGGCGCGGGGTACGACCGCTTGGACCTCGCTCTGCCGGATCTCATCTGCGGGCGTCGCCATTGGGACCACCACCATTCCGGCTTTTGAGAATGAGCTGACCGTCGAAGTCCATCCCGGGCAGCTCGACGGCCAGTATTGGATCCCGCCGAGCTATACGCAATGGCGTGGCGGTTCGCTGGTCACGGAGACGTCGGCCGAGCGCGACGTGCTGGGCGAAAGCTCGACCGACAGCCCCGATTTCACCCCCGTCGGCGTCAATGCCGTGCCGCTGCGCTACGGGCAGTCCTACGACTTCCGGGTCCGCATGGCCGATGCCACCGGCGGCGGGCCAGCTGTGGACGAGACTGCCGTCAATTCCGCCGAGGCCCCGGTCGCGAGCTATGCCTTCAAACGCTTCGTGCCCCTCGGCGGTCTTGACGTCACCGTGCCGACCGCGGCGCCGGAGGGCAGCTTCGAGCTCAAGCGCTCACGCATAGGCTGGCCCCAGGCCGGCTATGCCGATGCCCCGAATGCGCTCACGCGTCTGGCAGCCATAGCCCAGGCGAACAAAGCCGCCAGTATCGTCACGCGCCTCGACCTGCCCGATCCGGACAGCCGCTTCGTCGAGCTGCGGGTCATGGTGCTGCATCCCCGCCTCGACCCGCTGGGCGATGACGCGGGTTTTGTTGAGCTCTATCGCACCGCGCGCGCCTTCCCCGATCTTGATCTCGAGGGTGAAGAGACAGGGCCCCTCTCGATCAGCGCCACCTGGGTCGATTGCGCGCGCCTCAGCGATGTCACCTGGCCAGACAGCGCAGCGGCGCCCGGCAGCGTGACCGGCCCTCTGCCCGTGCCGACGGGACGCGCCGTGCGCATTGAGGCGCGCGCGATGGCGCCGGCGAATGCCAGCTATTTCGGCGTGGACAGCGCGCGCTTTGGGATCGTCAGCGACCTGACGCCGCAGCCGCTCTTCCGCCTACCCTCCGTCGACGACCACATCCTGCGCGAGGCGCCGGATGCCGAGCAGCTCGTCTCCGTCTATCTCCGCCCCGATCCTGCGACCGACAGCCTCTCGGAGGCGAAGGTTACGCGCATCCGACCCTCCCGCGTCCTCGCCACGAGGCTCGCGGGGGCGAGCGGGCTTGTGGAAGACGATGCCGTCCTCATGGATGCCGAGGGTCAGCGCACGGTCTTTGCCTGCCATGGGCTGAAGCATGCGATGGCGCCGGACCGCTCGAGCGTGCTTCTCAGCGCGCCCGATGAGCTTAGCGGCCAGTGGCTCAATGTCCTGCGCCTGACCATCGATCGCGACTGGAGCTGGCTCGCCTATGCCGGCGCCTCGATCATGGTGACGCGCCAGATCACGATGGTTGGTCCGGGCCCCGAGGTCGATGCGATGCCCGCGACAAATCTCGGCACGATCGCGATCCAGAACACCATCAGCCCGCGTGCGGCGCGGGGCGATGTTGACCGTGAGAGCTTCGATTTCTGCCTGATCGACGGCTTTATCCCACCGCTGTCGCCACCGCCGATGCGCAGACCTTATGAGCTGCAAGTCAACTATACGGTTACACTGCAGCGCGCCGATACGAGCAGCGTGACACACTCGGTGACCACGCTCCTGCCCGTCACGCAGCCGCCGCGCCAGGTGCCGGAGGTCGTGGCGACGGGCCATGCGTTCAGCGACTATCAGGTCCTCGGGGACTATGAGAGCACCGGGACGCGCGAACGGATGCTTTGGATCGAGTTCGCCAAGCCGCTGGAGGATGACCGCGACGCCTATTTCGCGCGCCTTCTGGCCTCCACGACCGATCCGATGCTGATGCCCGATCAGCTGCCGCTGCAAGATCCCCCTGCCTATGACAAGGCGCCGCTCGATCCCGAGTTTGTCCGTGTCGTCAGGCCGGGTCAGATCCAAGATCTCTCGGGCCTCGGTGTCGCTCAGCGGTTGATCCCGGCGAAATCGCTCGATGGGCGGCCGGTGCGGCACTTCCTCCTCCCGCTGCCTCCCTCGCTGACTGCCTCCTCGCCCGAGCTCTTCGGCTTTTTCACCTATGAGTTCACGGTCGGCCACGACGTGGTCGACAGCGAGAACCCCTGGTGGTCAACGGCGCAGGCCCGGTTTGGCCCGCCGCTGGTGCTCGAAGGCGTGCAGCATCCCGCGCCTGCCCTGCCGATCGATCTGCATCGCAACGGGTTTCTCAACGAGTATGCGATCTCTTCGAGCTATGCCCGACCCGTCCAGAACGGCGTGAACTACATGCCCCTGGTGCCCACCACTGAGATCTGGATTGTCGCCTATGCTCGGCTCGCCCGTGCGGATGGCCAAGGCTGGCAGAACGTGAAGCTCGCCGCGCGCAAGGCGACGCCGCAACGGGGTCGGCCAGGTCAAGGCTCGAATGTCGGCGGTGCGATGCAGGCGCTCGGGCGTTGGAGCGATGCGGACCTTGCGGCGATGCTCAAAGCCTATGGGCTGCCGGAGCAGACCGATCTGACCTTCCTGGCCGTCGAGCTGATGCCCGAACCAAACGGCGCCTTCGATGCACCGCTCAGCGGGGATCTGGGCGACGTCCGGATCCTGCGAACCTCCCGCCTCGTGCCCGCCAGCGACCGCTGCTGTCTCTGACGCATGCGGCGGGCCCCAGCGTCGGCGGCCGGATCTAGCTATGGACTGCAGGTCGCGGCGGCGTGCGGAGGGTGAAGAGGAAAGCGGTTCCCGAGCCGTGCCCCGGCTCGCACCAGATCCTGCCGCCGTGGCGCTCGACGATCTTGCGACAGGTCGCCAGACCAAGGCCCGAGCCGTTGTAGTGTTCGGCGCCGTGCAATCGTCTGAAGGGCTCGAAGATCCGCTCGGCGGCCTCGTGATCGATGCCGATCCCGTTGTCACGCACGCAGATCGTGATCTCATCCGCACTCTCCCCCGGCACATCATCGTCGATTGCCAGCGAGATGGTGGGCATCGGGCTCTCGTTGTATTTGATGGCGTTTGAGATCAGATTCTGGAGCAGCAGCGTGAGCTGCGCCGCGTTGCCGAGCACAATCGGCAGATCATCCACTTGGATGGCCGCACCGGCGTCGGCGATCTCCATGCGCAGATTGGTCAGCGCGCGATCGAGGACCTGGTGCATGTCGCAGGGCTCCAGCGCGAGATAGCCGTCGCTTTGCAGATGCTCGGTCAGGGACTGGATCAGGGACTGGCTGCCATGGGCGCATTTCAGGATCTCGTTGAGATAGAAGCGCACCCGATCGTTCGCCGGATCTTCTTCCAACGCCAAGGAGGCCAGGCCCTCGATCGAGAGCATGGGGGCAACGAAGTCATGGGAGAGGACATGGGTGAAGGAGATCATCTCCTCATGCTTTTCGGCGAGCCGCTTGCGCATGGCATGCACGGCGATGGCCTTATCGACGACCGCTTTCATGGAGGCCGCGTCGATCCGGCTCTTGGGCACATAATGCGTGGCCCCGGAATGCAGCGCGCTTGTTGCGAGTTGCTCGTCGCCACTGCCTGTCACCATGATCACGGCGGTCGTCGGCCAGGCTTCCTTGATCTGCTGCAGGCCCGTGAGGCCGTCAGTCTCACCGATGAAGAAGTCGAGAAGGACGACGTCGAGACTGTCTGCCGACGGGTTGCTCAGGGCATCTGAGACGCTCGCGCTCTCCGATATCTCCGCATCCTGCACACCTGCGCGCAGTGCTCGGCGCAGCATCTTTCGGTCACCAGCATCATCATCGATGATATGGGCGCGCAGCGGCCCTCTCCCCATCACGTCATGGTTCATCGGACTTCCGGCACCTCAACAACACGCCAATACTGTTCGAGCATTGTGGCAAGCTCTAAGAAATCGTCACCGGCGCGCTCTTTCACGATGTAGCCGGCCACATGATTTCCATAGGCTAAAGAGATATCCATCGGATCTTTAGAAGTGGTGAGCATGAAGACCACAAGCTTGTGAAGTATCGGATCGCGACGAAGCACGCTGACGAACTCATGCCCGCTCATCACCGGCATGTTGATATCGACGAGCAAGATGTAGGTGGCGTCCGACTCGGCACTGTACATCGAGCGCAGGAAGCTCAGCGCCGCCGCCCCGTCTGTCACACGCTCGATCTTGTTTGCGGATTCCGGGGTCATCCGGACAGGCATTCCGATAAGATCCGGACACGGGTTCCGATTTCATCCGGACAGGGATTCCGGGGCATCCGGACAGGCTCCCTAACCCCCTGACGCTGCTGCTGGGCGATCGTGCAGCGGGCT
>JBCCLX010000064.1:0-14761 GCA_039026635.1 Pseudomonadota bacterium | reverse complement strand
TTGGTGGTCGACTGCGATGTGCATCA
The DNA here is from genome assembly GCA_039026635.1 of Pseudomonadota bacterium. Taxonomy (GTDB): domain Bacteria; phylum Pseudomonadota; class Alphaproteobacteria; order Rhodobacterales; family Rhodobacteraceae; genus Thermohalobaculum. The sequence goes on along the minus strand of JBCCLX010000064.1, from coordinate 14,735 downwards.
AGGCGACGGCACGGCCCGGATCTTCGCGGATGACGCATCGGTGTTCTGCTACTCGCTGCATGCCGCCAACAACTACCCGATGGAGAAGGCCGTCTCCGATCTCGATGTCGCCCTGCCGGACCGCACGGGGGATGGCGACTATCTCGCCGCTCTCACGGCAGGCTTGGAGAGAGCGTTGGCGGCCGCTCAACCGATCCTCGCCTTCTACAACGCCGGTGTCGATGTCTGGGCGGATGACCGGCTCGGTCGTCTTTCCGTTAGTCTTGAGGGCATCCGCGCGCGCGACGCGATGGTGCTTTCCACCCTGCGCGGGCGCGGCATCCCCACGGTCGGCGTGATCGGCGGCGGCTATGGGTCGAGCCCCGAGGCCGTGGCCGAGCGCCACGCGATCCTGTTCGAGGAAGCGGCGCGCCTGGCGGCCTGAACGCGCCTGCGCAGCGTCCCTGGCCCGCTGTGCCTGCCATCGCGGCGGCCGGGCGGCAGGGAAGGCGCTCACCGCTCTCCGCTGCCAGAGCAATCGGGCTGCTCGTACCCCAGATCAGTTTGGGCCCTCAGGCGGCCCGTGCCAGGGCGCGCTTGAGGGAGACCGACCAAACGATGGTTCCGAGGGCGACCAAGCCGATGAGGATCGTCGCGACGGCGTTGATCTCTGGGGTGACGCCCAGACGAACGGCGCTGAAGATCTTCATGGGCAGCGTCGTGGCGCCCGGGCCGGTCGTGAAGCTCGCAATCACCAGATCGTCGAGCGACAGCGTGAAGCTCAGGAGCCAGCCCGCGACGACGCCGGGCAGAATGAGCGGCAACGTCACACGGCGAAAGATGGTGGCGGGGCGGGCGCCGAGGTCGGCTGCGGCCTCTTCGACCGAGCGGTCGAAGCCGGCCAGGCGCGCCTGCACCACCACAGCGACATAGCAGAGTGAGAAGGTCGCATGGGCGATCACCAGTGTCCCAAAACCCCGATCGATGCCGAGCGCGATGAAGGTGAGCAGGAGCGAGAGCCCCGTGATCACCTCCGGCATCACCAAGGGTGCCAGCACCATGCCGGAGAAGAGCGTGCGACCTAGGAACCGCGGGACGCGTGCGAGGGCGAAGCCCGCCATGGTGCCCAGGATCGTCGCGATGGTGGAGGCCGCGGCCGCGACACTGATCGAGACCCAGACCGCGTCCAAAAGCTGCTCGTTCTGGAAGAGCTCGCCATACCAGCGCAGCGACCAGCCGCCCCAGACCGAGACGAGCTGCGAGGCGTTGAACGAATAGACCACCAGGATCACAATGGGCGCGTAGAGAAACACGAGCCCGAGGGCGAGGAGGGCGCGCAGAAGCGGCCCCGGCCCCCGCCGGACGCGCCCGCCAAAGGCCCCGATGGAGCGCGCGAGGCGCAGAACGACCCGGCCGAGCGCTTGCGCCAGGACCTGCACCCCCGCCTGGATCCAGCCAAAGAGCGCGCGCGACACCATCGTCAGCGCGCCAGCCTTCTCAGTCGGTTTTGGCTTGGCCGCTCCCGTATCGCGCGCCGCGAAATGCTGGAACACCACGATGGGCAAGATCAGGATCAGGAGCAGCAGCACCGCGACGGCAGAGGCCAGCGGCCAATCCCGGTTCTGGAAGAACTCTGAGTACAGCGTCTTGCCGATCATCTGCGTGCCGGAGCCGCCCAAGAGCTCCGGGATCACATATTCGCCCACCGCCGGGATGAAGACGAGGAAGGAGCCCGCGATCACGCCTGGCAGGCTGAGCGGCAGGGTCACGGTGATGAAGGTCACGGTGGGCCGTGCGCCAAGATCGGCGGAGGCCTCGAGCAGGGAGCCGTCGAGCTTCTCGAGCGCCGCATAGAGCGGCAGTATCATAAACGGCAAGTAGCTGTAGACGATGCCCACATAGACCGCGAAGCTGCTGGGGTAGAGCAGGAGCGGCTCGGAGATGATCCCAAGCCCGATCAAGGCGCCGTTCAGCAGCCCTTCGCCCGAGAGGATCCCGATCCAGGAATAGACCCGGATCAGGAACGAGGTCCAAAACGGCAGGATCACGAGCGCCAGCAGAGGCCCCCGCCAGGACGGGCTGCAGCGCGCGATGCCATAGGCAATGGGGTAGCCGACCAGCAGCGCCAGCACGGTCGAGATCCCGGCGATGCGGAGCGAGGTGAGATACGAATTCACATAGAGCGGATCTTCGAACAGGAACTCGAAGTTGTAGGTCTCGAAGGTGCTCAGATGCTGGACGATCGCCTCGAAGCTGTCCCAGACCGGCGCGTAGGGCGGCTGGGCCACCGCCGGCTCGCTGATCGAGATCTTCAGCACGATCAGGAACGGCATCAGGAAAAAGGCGAGCAGCCAGAGATAGGGCAGCAGGATCGTGATGCGGCGGCTCCAGCCCATCGGCCTCTCCCCTCGATCGCGGCGGTCGCTGCACGCTAGCGGGCGGGCTCTGCGCTGAAAAGCGCGCGGCGGTGCGCGGTTGCCCTGTCAGCGCCTCTTTTCGCGGCAGGCGCTCGGCGATAGGGTCGCCGCGACAGGACCGTCGGCGCCATGATCGACGGCCATTGCAGGGAAAGGACTGAGAGATGAAGGCGCTTCTGACAGGGGCGGCGCTGGCTGCGCTGCTGGCCGTGCCCGCCATGGCCGACGACAACACGGTCCGGATCTACAACTGGTCCGATTACATCGACGAGGAGATCCTGGCCGAGTTCACCGCCGAGACGGGCATCGAGGTCATCTACGACGTGTTCGACTCGAACGAGGTGCTCGAGACCAAGCTTCTCGCCGGCGGCACGGGCTATGACATCGTCGTGCCCACGGGCGACTTCCTGCAGCGCCAGATCCAGGCCGGTGTCTTCCAGGAGCTCGACGCCTCCAAGATCCCGAACCTCGCGAACATGTGGGACGAGATCCGGGAGCGGACCGCGGCCTTCGACCCCGGCCATGCCTATTCGGTGAACTACATGTGGGGGACAACGGGCATCGGCTACAACGTCGATGCGGTGAAGGAGCGGCTCGGCACCGAGGTGCTCGACAGCTGGGATGTGATCTTCCAGCCCGAGACCCTTGCGACGTTCGCCGATTGCGGTGTCTTCATCCTCGATGCGCCGACCGAGATGATCCCGGCTGCGCTCAACTATCTGGGCCATGATCCCAACAGCCATGATCAGGACCAGATCGAAGAGGCGACGGTACTGCTCGAGAGCATTCGGCCGCACGTCACGCAGTTCCACTCGTCGCAATACATCAACGCGCTTGCCAACGGCGATGCCTGCCTGGCCGTCGGCTGGTCGGGCGACGTGCTCCAGGCGCGGGACCGCGCGGCGGAGGCCGACAATGGCGTACGCGTCGAATACGCGATCCCGAAGGAAGGCGCGCTGATGTGGTTCGACCAGATGGCGATCCCGTCGGATGCGCCCAACCCGGAGGGAGCGCATAAGTTCCTCGACTATCTCCAGCGCCCCGAGGTAATCGCCAAGGCATCGAACTACGTCTACTATGCCAACGGCAACAAAGCCTCGCAGCCCTTCCTGGTGGAAGACGTGATCGGCGATCCTGCGATCTACCCCTCCGCCGAGACGGTGGCGAACACTTGGACTGCGGCCCCCTATCCGCCGCGGGTCCAGCGCATCGTCACGCGCAGCTGGACGCGCATCAAGACCGGCTCCTGAGGGTGAGCGACACGGCCGAAGGGCAGGTGGCGGCGGATCAGCGCCGCGCGCCGCGTGCCATAGACTGTCCGATCGAGGGACGGCCCTGGAGCGATCCCTCGGCCGTGCCGCATCTGCGCGTCGTCGATGCGGTAAAACGCTTCGGTGAGACCACGGCCGTCGACCATGTCTCGCTCGATATCCACCGCGGGGAGTTCTTCTCGCTGCTCGGCCCCTCGGGCTGCGGGAAGACGACGCTTCTGCGCATGCTTGCGGGTTTCGAGACGCCGGATGGCGGCCAGATTCTCCTTGATGGCGAGGATCTGAGCGCCGTGCCGCCCTATGAGCGGCCCGTGAACATGATGTTTCAGAGCTATGCGCTCTTCCCCCATATGACCGTGGAGGGGAACATCGCCTTCGGGCTCGAGATGGCAGGCATGGGCCGGGCGGAGAAGCGGGCGCGGGTCGAGGAGATGTTGGCGTTGACGCGGCTCGAGCAGTTCGCGCGGCGCAAGCCCGATCAGCTCTCGGGCGGCCAGCGCCAGCGCGTGGCCTTGGCGCGGGCGCTTGCGAAGAAACCGAAGCTGCTCCTTCTGGACGAACCGCTCGGCGCGCTTGACCGCAAGCTGCGCGAGGCGACGCAGTTCGAGCTGATGACCATCCAGGAACAGCTCGGCCTGACTTTCGTGATCGTGACCCATGACCAGGAGGAGGCGATGACCGTGTCCTCACGGATCGCGGTGATGCGGGAGGGAACGGTCGCCCAGCTTGGGGAGCCGCGCGAGGTCTATGAGGCGCCCCAGTCCCGCTATGTCGCCGAGTTTATCGGCGATGTGAACATCCTGGAGGGTGTCGCGCGCGATGGTGCTGTGGCGCTCGCCTCTGGCGGGCAGGTGCGGGCGCGCGGGACGGAAGAGCTGGCGGATGGCACGACGGCAGCGCTTGCCGTGCGGCCCGAGAAGCTCTCCATCACCAAGCTGGAGCCGGGCGCAGCGCTCACGGCCGAGGGGGAGAACCGTCTCTCCGGCACCGTCGAGGATATCGCCTACATGGGCGATATCTCGATTTATCATGTGCGCCTGCCGGGGTCAGAAACCGGGATGGGGGCTGTGCCAGGTCCAGGGATCGTGAAAGTGACCCGGACGAACCGCCTGCGCGCCAATGAGACAGAGATCACTTGGGAGGATCCCGTCGCGCTCGCTTGGGATACGAGCGCGGCGGTGCTGTTGGCCGAATGAGTCCGATGGGCTGGGCCTGTGAGGGCGGGCTCACCCGTCGTCGTCGAGCGCCATCATCTTGAGATCGCCACGCTCCTCGATCTGACGGATGACGCCAACGACCTCGGCATGGGCGGCTTCGCCATCCTTGCGGCGCACCTTGTCGATCTCCGTCATCTCGCTGCGCAACTGGTCCGAGACGCGGCTCGAGATGTTGCCGAGAATGAACTCCCCCGCCTCGCTACCCGCATCCTCCGAGAAGCGCAGGGCCCTGATAAGCGTGCCCCGATCCGTCTCGCGGACAAAAAGCGCCACATCGCGCGGCGCGATGCGCTTGGGGATATCGTCGAAGGTGAACATCTTGCGACGCACTTCTTCGGCGAAGTCGGGCTGCGTGTCCTCGATATGGCCGAGCACGTGGTCGCGCATTTGAACGTTGACGAAGTTCATGATGGCGCCGATGCGTTCGGCGGGATTGCGCCGTGGCGCGGCATGGGCTGCCGTCGCCAAAAAGTCGCGGCTGACGGAGGTTCCGATCGCCTCGATGACATGGGGATCGAGGGTTTGCGTTCGAGTGATGCCGAGCACCACTTCGCGAGCGCGGTCGGGCTCGAAGCGATTGAGCACCTTGGCGGCATGCTCGCTCGGCAGCTTCGATAGGATGATCGCCGCCGTCTGGGCATGCTCGCGGCTCAGATAGTCGGCCAGCGCCTCTTCGTTCACCTTGGAGAGCTTTTTCCAAACATTGCTCGCCGAGGGGCTGTCGAGATCGTCGAGGAGGCGCCCGAGGAGGTTCTGATTGACGTGAGGCTCGAGCACTTCGCGGGCTTTGTTGAGCCCGCCACGGATTTGGCGATCATGGTCGCGCAGCGCGTCTAGAAACTCGGCGATCACGAGGCGAACGACGCCCGGCTCGACGCGCCGCAGACGCGCCATGGCGCCCGTGAAGGAGCGTAGGGAGGACTCGTCCAGGTTCTCGAGGACCGGACCGGCTGCATCCGCGCCCAGCGCCCCGATGACGATGGCCGCCTTCTCGGCCTGAGTGAGATGCGCCGTACCAGTCGGCATGCGGGGCGCCACGGCGCGGCGGGTCTCTGCCTGCTCGATGGCTTCGACGGCTTCTTCGGCGGTGCTCATGAGTATCCCCTAACAAGCGCTGCAGCGACGAGCGCCCAACCGTCGGCGACGACGAAGAAGGCGAGCTTGAGCGGCAGTGAGACGACGATGGGCGGGACCATCATCATGCCCATCGACATGAGGATGGAGGCGACGACGAGATCGATGATCACGAAGGGCAGGAAGAGCATGAAGCCGATGGTGAAGGCACGCGCGATCTCCGAGAGCATGAAGGCCGGGATCAGCAGCGAGAGCGCCGCGCTCTCCGCGGACTGCGGCATCGTGCGCTCCTCGGCGCGGGGAAGCGCATTGGCCAGCTCGGCCAGAGTGTCGGGATCGACGCGCGCGGCCATGAACTGGCGAAAAGGCTCGATCGTGGGTGCGAAGGCTTCTTCGGGTGACAACTGCCCTTCCATCAACGGCGAGATGCCGGCATTCCAGGCGTCGGTGAACACGGGCTCCATCACGTACCAGGTGAGAAAGAGCGCAAGGCTGACCAAAAGCATGGACGGGGGCGAGGCCTGCAGCCCCAGACCTTGCCGCAGAATGGCGAGAACGGTCAGCATGAAAGGAAAGCAGGTGATCATCACGGCGATGCCGGGCGCCATGCTGAGCACCGTGACGATCAAGAAGAGTTGAACGACGCGCCCAGTAAGCGTCGGCGCAGCCGTCGCTCCCGTCGCGTCGCCGCCCCCCTCTCCGACCCCGCCGCCGAGATCGATGGTCAGGCTTTGCGCGAGCGCCGGGCCGGTCATCATGGCGAGACTTAAGGGCAGAAGGATCGCGAAGAGGAGGGGTAGTTTGAGGCACCTGCCGCGCCCCGGCGCGCTCGCCGATCGTCCGCCGCCGCATCCGCAGCCGCAACCGCCCTCGCGTCTGTCCCAGCGTCTGTCGCCGCCGCGTGCCGTGGCGCCGCGCCGTGGCGCGTGTCTCCTGTCGGCTGCTCGAAACGGGTCCAGCGCAATCAGTCTTCCGCCCCCCAGGTCCCGGGGGAGGGATCCTCGCTTGGGCCCATTCGAGGCCTGGACGGGATCAGATGAGGTCGGTGACATCGACCACTTCCGTGAGCCGAACGCCCAGGCGTCCCCCGTCTTCTCCCAATTCCTCGAGCTCACCTCGCGCGATGATGCGGTCGCCCACCATGATCTGGACCGGATCGTCGACCCTGGAGGAGAGTGGCAAGACCGTGTCGCGGCGCATCGCCAACAGCTCACCGATCACCGGCTGTGCTTGGCCGACCGCCACGACGATGTCGATGGGCACCGAGAAGATCGCCCGTCGATGCGCGCCATCGGACTCGTACTCACTCAGCGGACCGTCTGAGAGATCCAAAGGACCTAACTGGCTTGTCGGCGCTGTGCTGCCCGCGCCTGGTCGCGTGCCGCCAGAAGGCGCCGTGGTATCGGCGCTCCGGCTGGCATTACCTGGTTGAGCGGGATCGGGCGTATCGGTCATCTCTGTCTCCTGACAGCTGCGTTGGAGGAGTGTGGGCCGCGCGTGGCGGGGCGGTCCTGATGGGGACTTCTCTGGGGGTCTGCCTGCGGCTGATGGCCGCTGGATCTTTCGGTTGCCCAGACCCGAGACGGCGCCGCGTTTGTCGTACCGAAACCGCCGCGGTCTCGCTGGGGGCGCCGCTGCAGGCCCCGCTGCTTGTGCCGCATGCGCGCCGCACGACATCCTTGGCATTGGCGGCCATCACGCGGCCTCCTCTTCGGCGGTGTCGAGCCAGTCGCGCAGCGTCGTGATGCTTTGATCCGGGAACTGCTGGATGGCGGCGCGCAGCGTCTCGCGATCGGGCAGGTGATAGAAGGGATCATCCTCGGGTACCGGACCGTCGTCGGGGCTCGGCAAGGCCTCGGCACCGCCAGCCTCATCGGCGCCCAGCGCCGTGGGATCATCAGCAGCGAAGATCGCAACCTCCTCCTCGCGCGGGCGCAGCAAGATCGGACGCAGCACCGTCAGCGCGATGACGAGAACGACGATCGCCAGGACGGCCAGTTCGATGAGATCGAGGGCATTGCGTTCGACAAAGGCGGCGGCGCCTCCATCGCTTTCGGTCCCGAGATCGGGTGGCGGCTGGAAGGCCATGCTTTCGACCGTGACCACATCGCCGCGGGCCTCATCGAAGCCCACGGCGGCCTTGACCAGATCGGCGAGCGCGACGAGTTCCTCGTCGGGGCGCGGCTGCCAACTGCTCTCGCCTGCGCCATTCACCGTCGTGATACCGTCCACCAGAACCGCGACGCTCAGCCTGGCGATAGCGCCAGGGCTGCGCACGCTCTCCCGCCGGGTTTCGTCGTAGTCGTAGTTCTGGCGTTCACGGGTTTCGTTGCGGTTGGCGCGGCGCTGGTTGGGCTCCGCCGCGTCGCCGTCGGGTAGATTGCTGGCCACAGTGACGGCACCGTCGCCACCCTGGCTCTCGTCGGTGATCTCTTCGGTGTCGCTATGGATGACCACGCGACTGTCCGGGTCCAAGCGGCGTTCGCTGAGCGTCTCGGCGGTGCGATCGAGGGCCACCGCCACGCTGACGCGCGCGTTCTCGCGGCCGACGCGTGCGGCGAGGAGCGTCTCGATCTCGCCCTTCAGCCGTTCTTCCCTGGCCGCGGCGCCATCGGCCAAGGCGCTGGTAACACTGCCATCGCCGGGCACCAGAATGATGCCGGCTCGGCTGTCGATAACGGCCACCTGCTCGGGCGAGAGCCCCGGCACGGCGAGGGCGACGAGATAGCGGAAACCCGAGGCTTCCGCAGGGGAAATCGTGCCGCCACGGGGCGTGACGGTGACGCTGGCACTCGGCGGTTCCGGCGCGCGGGCGAAGCCCTGGCGACCGGGCGCTGCAATATGCACGCGCGCGATTCGAACACGCGGGCTCGCCGCAATCGTGCGCGCGAGCTCGCCCTCCTTGGCCCGCCAGAAGGCAGCGTTGAACATATCGGTTGTAGCCGAAAAGCCCGACATTTCGTCGAGCAGCTCGTAGCCAGCCTGGCCCTGCTGCGGCATGCCATCGCGCGCGAGGGCGAGGCGCACGCGGTCTCGCTCGCCTTCCGGGACACGGATAGCGTCACCCGCCAGAGCATAGGGCACGCCCATCTGCTCGAGCGTGCCGACGATCTCTCCGGCCGCGGCTGGCTCCAAGCCCGAATAGAGCAAGGCCATGCCTGGCCGCGTTGCAAACTGCCCGATTGCGAGCACGCCGAGCAGCGCCACGAGTGCGGCACCGACCAGCATGATCCTTCTGCGCAGATCGAGCGCGCGCCATGTGGCGAGGAGACTGTCCATCAGCGGGGGGCGTCCTCTTCGATTCCGGTTCTCCGGTGCGCCCCTTTTGGCGCCACAGCCTTTAGGGGCGGTTAAGGGCTCCCGGGGTATCCGATGGGCGGCGGCAGGAAGGCCGCATGGGATCGGGGGCATGGCCTTGGCGGACGGAGCAGCGACGACAGCCGGCTCAGGCGCAGTGGTGGAGGCAGGCGAAGGGCGCGCGAAGCGCGGCTTCATGCTGCCGCTGATCGCCATCGTGCTCGCGGGTGCGGGTGGGGGTGGCATGTTCTTCGCCGTGTCCGAAGGGATGGCGCCAGCGCCGAGCAAGCTGATCGCCTCGCTCACGGCGCCTTCGGACGTGGGACCCAAGGAGCCGCTCCCCGCCTTCGTGACACTGCCGACCCTGACGATCTCGCTCGGGCCCGATGCGACGGCCAGCTACTTGCGCATCTCGGTGGTGCTGGAGGTGGCACCGGAGGCGCAGGGGGCGGTGGAGGAGCTCTCACCAAGGCTCGTCGCCGTGCTCACGCGCTTCCTGCGTGCGGTGGATGAGCGCGACTTTGAGCAGCCGGCACTGATGCTGCGGCTGCAGGAACAGATGCTACGGCGGCTCGAAATGGCCGCGCCTGAGGGGGCCGTTCAGGCGGTCCTGCTCCAGGAATTCCTGCTGAACTAGCCGGGAGGGCCGAGAATGGCGCTGATTGCGGATGGGATCCTGATCGCTTGCGCGCTAACCGCCGCGATCTATTGCGCTGTGTTGAGCACGCGTTTGAAACGGCTGGCGAACACCGAGGATGGTATCGGGTCGCAGATCGCAACGCTCAACACAGCGGTCGAGGAGACGCGGACGGCGCTGGCCGCTGCGCAGGAGCGGATCTCGGGGCTGCGCGAAGAATCAGGCGGCGCGAGCGAGCGGGTGCGCCGTGAGATGGCGCAGGCGCGGCGCGTGACGGACGATCTCGAGTCCGCCGCTGAGCGAGCGCGCAGCCTGCTCGATCAGCTCTACGCGGCTGAGGATCTGGCCCAGGATAGGGCTCGAGAGAACGCGCAAGACAGCGTTCAGGAGCGGGGGCAGCGGGGCGCGCCCCCAGGAATGCCCGCCGGACTGCCCGCCGGACTGCCCGATGGATCGTCCGCTCGCGCCTCCGATGGCGAGGCCAAGGACGAGGATGCCGCGTTTGGCGATGCCGCACCCGATGACGGTGCCGTGGCGGGAGATGGTGGAGCCATCGCCTTCCTCTCCGCGCCATCGGGCGAGCCGTTGCCCGTGGACGTCGAGGGAGCGGACCGGCCGAAGGAGGGTTTTGCTGAGATTAGCATCGCTGTCGCGCCGGCACCCTCAGCTGAGTCCGAGGAGGTGGCGATCGCCGTGGTGAACCCGGAGGAAGCGCCGCCGGGCGGCGAGGCAGGCTCGGGGGTGCCCACCTCTGACGCACCTGCCTCCGACCAACCGGCCGTCCGGTCTGAGATTGAAGTGCAGGCGGCGGAGCCTTCGCAGGCCGCTGTTGCCTCGGCGGCCGCCGAGCGGCCCCGGGCGCTTCGTGTCAATCGTATGGGGCTGCTATGACGGAACAGAAGAAGCGCCGCCGTCTCGCACCGTCGCGCACGGGCGCGCTGACGGTGCTGGCGATCGGTTTTAGCCTCTCCGCGATCCTACGGGCGGGTGAGGTGATGGCGGAGCGCGATACGGTCCAGGCCGGTCTCGACGCCATGGCAAGCGCCTATGCCGATCGCGTCGGCGAAAACGTCGTCGAAGGCAGTGCCGTGCTGCGTGAGCTCGAGGCCCGGCGCAGCGAGATTGCGCGGGAGGAAGAGGCGCTCGCTGCGCGCCGCGCCGCCGTGGAAGCGGCAGAGCGCCGGTTGGAGGAGCGCCTCGACCAGATGAAGGCCGTGCGCGCCGAGCTGGAGGCCACCCTCGGAGAGGCGCGCAGTGCCGCCTCGGATGATGTGGCCCATCTCGCAGAGACGTATGCCCGCATGCGCCCAAAGCAGGCCGGCGCCCTCTTTAACGCCATGGAACCCGCCTTTGCCGCCGGTTTCCTGGCCGAGATGCCGAGTGAGGCCGCTGCGGCGGTACTCGCCTCCATGGTGCCCGAACGCGCCTATGCGGTGAGCTTGCTACTCGCCGGGCGCCATGCGGCGGCGCAGGCCGGCACGATTGCACGGGAGGCTGCCCAATGATCGCGCTCGTCGGTGTGGTTGTCGTTTTCGCCATGGTCTTCGGCGGCTATCTGGCCGCGGGCGGCAAGTTCGGCATCATCATCCAGGCCCTGCCCTTCGAGATGATGATGATCGGCGGCGCGGCCGTCGGCGCCTTCCTGATTGCGAACGACATGCATACGGTCAAGCAGACCGTGAAGGAGCTTGCGCGCGTCGTGAAAGGGCCGCGTTGGAAGACAGCGGACTACCAGGATCTGCTCTGCCTCTTGTTCTCACTGATCAAGCTCGGGCGTCGGGACGCTGTCGCCTTGGAAACGCATGTGGAGGATCCGAGCAGTTCGTCCATCTTCACGGCCTATCCCAAGATCCTGGGCGATCATGCCGCGACCACGCTGATCTGTGACACGCTGCGGATCGGCATGATGAACTACGACGATCCCCATCAGTTGGAGCCGCTTCTGGAGAAGCAGCTCGAGACCCGGCTGAAGGAGGATCTGCACGCCAGCCATGCCCTGCAGCAGGTGGCCGAGGGCCTTCCCGCCCTGGGGATCGTTGCGGCGGTGCTCGGCATCATCAAGACGATGGGCTCGATCGATCAGCCGCCCGAGGTGCTCGGGAAGATGATCGGCGGCGCCCTCGTCGGCACCTTCTTGGGCGTGTTCCTGGCCTATGGCTTTGTCGCACCAGCCGCCGGGCGCATGCGCGCGGTCGTGGAAGAGGATCAGAAATTCTACGAACTGATCCGAGAGGTGCTGGTCGCCAGCCTCTTCCAGCATACGCCGCAGATCTGCGTGGAGGTTGCCCGACAGCGCCTGCCCGAGCATGTCAAGCCGAGCTTCGATGCACTCGATGCTGCGCTGAAGGCGGCGGAGGCTGCGTGATCCGGCGTGGCAACAGCATGGCGTCGCCTCAGCGGCTCGCCCTGCGCGGGGCGTTTGCCCTGCAGCTCGGCCTGGCGGCGGGATCCGCCCCGGCGCTGGCGCAGAGCCCCTCTTCAGCAGGAAAGGACGCCTCGCTGGTGCTCTCCGAAGCGACCCAAGGCGCTGACGCCCGACAACCCCAAACGGCTCCTCAGCGGGCACCCCTCCCCCTGCGCAAAGGAGGAAGGGGTGCTGCCATGATCGATGGTGGCGAGGGGGGTGAGACGGAGAGCGCGCCAGCGGCGCGTGTCGGTGGCGCACCATCCTCCGCTGGCGCCCGTGCCGATGGGTCACGGGACGAGGGCCTCGATCTCTCGCAACGTGCCGACGTCTTGCAGCGCCTCACAGAGATGATGGCGACGCCTGAGGCGCTTTCCGTTCTAAGCCCGCCGGATGAGAGGCGCAGCGCAGAAGAGGCCGCCGGTGATGGCGAAAGTGCGCCAGGCCCCGCGGCGGAGACCAGGGCCGATGCGTCGGCTGGTTTGATGGAGAGCATGGCTGCCGACTTGCAGGAGCCAGGGGCGGTGCGGGGCCAAGCGCGGCCCGATGGATCGCGTGACGAGGCAGCGGCAGTTCAAGGAGATCAATACGCCTGCTTGGCCATAGAGACTATTCCCGAGACGCTGTGGTCCGGGCTCGAAGACGATGCCGCGCTCGCCTCGATCGAGGGTGTGAAGGAGGTGCCGCTTGCCACGCAGCGGGATGGCCCGGAAGGCAAGGCCGCCCTCGCGCGCCTAGCGGCGCTCTCGGCGGCGGTCGAGCGCAGACCGACGAGCCCCGATGTCGCGGCCGTTCTGGCTGAGCTTCTGCCCGATTGCATGCTGGCCTCGGCCCTTAAAGAGGTGGTCGACGCCGTGGGACGGCAGGAAACCGATGACCTTGCCGTCGATCCAGCCTGGCGGGCATTCCTCGCGGCGCTCATCGATGCGCCGCTGGCCCTGCGCACGGAGATCGCCTTCCGCTTGGCCGCCCGTTTCATCGCGCGCGGCGATGGTGCGGCGCTCGCGCTTGTCGAGCCCTTTGCCGAGACGACCCAAACCCCGGGGATCGCCACGCCAAGGCGTGCCCTCATCGAGGCGGAGTTGAGCCTCGCGCGCGGCGAGGAGAAGCAGGGGATGGCAGCGCTTGCCGACCTCGCAGGTGCCGAGAGTAGCAGCGCCCAAATCGCCGCGGTGCTTCTTGCCGAGCGCAGCGATCCCTTCCGACATCCGGCCCCGCCGGGCGGCTGGCTCGGGCTCCTGGATCTGCTCGGCTCGATCGCCCTCGAACATCGCGGCACCCCCATCTCGCCCCGGGCGGCGCTGGCGGAGGCGGAGCTATCGCGCACGCTGCTGGGCCCGGCGGAGACCATGAAGCGCTTGTCGCTCTCCCATGCGCGCGGTGTGATCGATACGCCGACCCTGCAGCGGGCCGCGGCGATGGCGACGCAGAGCGACGAGCGCCTCGCCCTCGGCCGCCCTCTCTCCGAGATCGCGATCCTGCGGGCAGAGGATCCGTCCAGCTTCGCCGCCGTCGACGCGCATGTCACCGAGGCGAGCATGCCGGCCCTGGAACCTTCCGAAGCGGTACTCGAGGAGGCAGCACCGGCCCCCGCCGTCTCGCCCGCCTCGGCGCCGGCCGAAGCGGTTCCCAACTGGCGTGCCCTGATCTCAGCGTTGGAGGCTCAGGGTGCCCAGGGCGCAACGGGGGCAAGCGGTGATGAGACAGTGCGCGCCGATCGGGGCGGGGAGGGGCGAGCGGGCGCGGGCTCGGAAGAGCCAAGGGTTGATGCAGCGGCGGGCACAACGGCGAACAGAGCCGCATCGCCCAGCGGCACCGGCGGTCCAGCTGCGCGTGATAAGCTCCTGATGGAAGTGGAACAATTCCTGTCGCTCACAGCAGAAGAGCTGGCTGAAACGGAGGCGATGCTCGACGATGGATAAGAGTGTGACGGCGGTGCTGACGAGTGCCGCGCGAACCCTGCAGCGGCGCTTCGAGGCGACCGCGAACAATATCGCCAACCTCTCTACGGACGGTTTTCGCGGTCAGCGCAGCATCACGAGCGAGCATGTCGCCAGCACAGGGGGCGCCTCGATCTCGATGCCCCGGCTCGGCAGCGCGCTGACGCTCATGCGCCCGGGCGAGGTCGTGCCGACGCAGCGCTCGCTTGATTTCGCCATCGAGGGGCCGGGGTTTTTTCTTCTCGAGACCCCTGAGGGCGGGCAGGTTCTGAGCCGGGCGGGAGCCTTCTCCCTCGATGCCGACGGGAGCCTCGTGGCCTCGGACGGCGCCCGAGTGCTCGATGCCGGCGGCGCGCCGATCGCGATCCCACCGGGCCCGGGTGGCCTGAACGCCGCCTCCGACGGGACGCTCGAGCGCGATGGGGCAATCCTCGGTCAGATCGCGATTATCGCAGCACCGGAGCGGCCCGAGCGTCTCGGCGCCGGCCGGTTGGCCGCG
>JBCCLX010000063.1:0-14934 GCA_039026635.1 Pseudomonadota bacterium | reverse complement strand
TTCGTCGAATGCGTCGAAGCGCATGATGCGCGCGCCCTCGTCAGCCGGGAGGGGCAGAGCGTTGAGGGCGACAGCATCATGGGCCTTCTGATGCTGGCCGCCGCCAAGGGCACAACGATCGAGGTTGAGACGAGCGGGGCACAGGCCGACGCCCTCCTCGCAGCACTCACGGCGCTCGTCGAAAGCGGCTTCGGCGAAACCGACTGATGGCGCAACCGCCAGGCTTCAGGGATGGCGCGTCCAAGGCCCGTCCGGCAGGGCCGCAGCCTCCGCCGCACAGGCCGCCCGCGCCGGGCATCCGGCCAAGTGGTCGTTCACCAGGCCGGTGGCCTGCAGGAAGGCGTAGGTGATGACCGGTCCGCAGAACCGGAACCCCTCTGCTTTGAGCGCTTTGGAAACCTCCCGGCTCAGCGGTGTCTCCGCATGCACCTCCGCCAGTGTTTCGGGAGCGTTTTGCACTGGGCGAAAATCTACGAAGCGCCACAGGAACTGATCGAAGCCCTCCCGCTCCTCGATCGCACACCAGGCCCGCGCGTTTCCGATGGTTGCAGCGATCTTCGAGCGGCTGCGCACGATCCCCGCATCGCTCATCAGACGGTCCACATCCGCCTCGCCCCAGCGCGCAATTCGCTCTGGATCGAAGCCTTCAAAGGCGTTTCTGAAGTTCTCGCGCTTCCTCAGGATGGTTATCCAGGCCAATCCAGCCTGAAAACCGTCCAACACAAGCTTCTCCCAAAGCGCGCGGGACGAGAGCTCCGGCCGCCCCCATTCCTCATCATGATAGGCCACGTAATCGGGCGCGGTGCCGCACCAACCGCACCGACCCGCACCCTGGTCGTCGGCGGCGGGCGTAGGTGAGAAACCATCGCTGTTCATCGTTCGTTCAGCCTCATCATGGGACAGTTGCCACATCGTTAGCAGAGTCTCGGTCGAAGGCCGATCCGCTCTTCTGCAATGGGAGGCTGTCCATGGCGATCATGGGTCAAGACGACACTCTGTCTTTGACAGGGGCGACGGCACTGGACGGCAAGCAACCCCTGGCGGCGGGTGCGGGGCCCTTGAGCGGGCTCAGAGATCGGGATGAGACACGCAACGAGGCGCAAGAACCGACACGAGACCCGGCTCGAGAGGGAGGCCACGGCCTGATCCTTCTGGAGATCGACGACTTCGCCGCCATTCAGGCTCTGCTCGGGGCAGAGGCCGCCACGGGGCTCGCCTTCGCGGCGGAGAGCCGGCTGTGGTCGCTCCTGCCGGCCGGGGCGGGCACCTGGCCCGCGGGTCAGGGGCAGTTCGCCATCAGCCTACCCGAGATCGGTGCCACCCAGCTCGCCAGCCTGTCTCAATCGCTCCGCCATGCGCTGGCGCAAACGCCGCTGACGGCCCCTTCCGGCGCGATCGAGGTGACGGCATCTGCAGGGACGGCTCTCGCGGACCATGCAACCCTGCCCCATCTCGGCGCCGCGGCGGAGGAGGCGCTTGAGGCAGCGCGCAACGCCGGGCGCGGGCGCTCGCGCTTCCGCCGCGCCGCGCGAGGCGGCCCGGCCGCGCTCGTCGCCGAAGCCCAGCGGGCGGTTGCCAAGGGTCAGATCGGGGCGGAGTGGCAGCCGATCCGCGCCATCTCCCAAGAGGGTGCCGCCGCCGGAGATCCCGCGCCGACAAGAGACCCAAGAGACGGTGACGATGCGCCCAGCATCACGCCTGGCGAGCGCATGATTTATGCCGAGGGGCGGGCGCAGCTCGAGAGGCAGGACTGCGAGGCCGTCCCGCCCCGCGCCTTCGTCCCCGCCCTGCTCCGCGCAGGCGACGGGCCGGCGCTCGATCGCGCGATGCTCTCTCAGGCCCTCTCCGCCCTTCGCGCCATCCCCACGCTGCGCCTCGGCCTTAACCTGTCGCCCGGCACGCTGTCCGATCCGGGGTGGGCGGCTGACTACCGGGCCGCCGTGGCGCGGCCGTCGGACGGCGATCTCGCGATCACGGCGCGCCTTGTGCTCGAAATCGATGCCGAAACGCTGGTCGCCGATCCCTTTGCCGCCGGCGCCTTTGCCGAACGGATCCGACTGGGCGGCGCGGCCCTGGCGATCGATCGTTTCCTGCCCGACCAACTCGGCGGACTGCCGCTCGACGCTCTCGGCTTGGACTTCCTCAAGATCGCTGCCGCAGATGCGGCCCAGGATCCCAGCATCGTGGCGCGCGCCGCCGAAATTGCGGCGCGGCGGGATCTGACGGTCGTGGCGACCGGTCTCGACACGGCGCAATCGCTCGAACTCGCGCGCCGGGCTGGGATCGCTTTCGGACAGGGAAAGGCCGTGCGGCCCTTCGTGCTGACGGACGAGACAGAGCCAGCCGCGCATCTCGCGCCGTGATCTTGCCGCGGACGCGAACGCCAGACCGCGCGCGATCGAGCAGGCTCGAGCAGACGCGACGCCAAATCCGAGCTCAGCTCTTCTCGCGGGAGAGCGCTTCGATGCGCGCCTGCATCTCCGCAAGCTGACGCTGCATATCGTCGAGATCCTTGCCCGACGCACTCCCCTCACTCGCGGGGGCGGGGGCGTCACCGGTCGCCGTCTCCCCCCCCGGCCCCGGCCCGGCACTGTTGCCCATGCCGGGCGCGAAGGGCGTGAACATGCGCATCGCCTGCTCGAACAGCTCCATATTGGAACGCGTCATCGCTTCGAGATTCTTCAGCGCGGGATTGGTGCCGAACGCCGCCCGCATACGCTCTTGGTTCCGAGCAAAGGCCTCCATGGAGGCATCTAGGTAGCTAGGAACAACTGCCTGAAGCGTGTCGCCATACAGACGAATCAACTGACGCAGGAAGTTCGTGGGCAGCATGTTCTGCCCCTTTGCTTCCTCCTCAAAGATAATCTGCGTCAGAACTGAGTGCGTAATGTCATCGCCGCTCTTTGCATCGAAGACAGCGAAATCCTCACCATCGCGCACCATCTTTGCCAGATCTTCAAGCGTCACATACGAACTACGTGCCGTATTATAGAGCCGGCGGTTCGCATATTTTTTGATCGTGGCGCGATCTGGCGTTGAGCCGCCTCCGGCCGTTTTCTTCTTGCTCGTTCGCTGAGCCTGGACCACGATTTCCTCCACGGAACGGTATTTTCTCGAAAGCTTTGCACCTCGGGGCGGGAAAGGCAAATTCAAACCGCAAAATGCCGCATTCCACTGAACGAAATGCAACTCTCACAATGTGGAATCCGATGGGCAGCAATCACTGGACCCATTGGAGCCCTCTGCTTAGGCTCGCCTCCAGCCGTAACCCTTGATCGAGCGCAAGGTCTTCGGATGCAGGCCGGCCCAGGACGGGGAGCAGATAGGACGATCCGCACCGGCCCGGCAGGGCCATCCCTCTCACCGCCCCGCCGGCCCGCGCCGGCCCCACCCTCCGGCCGACATCCCAAGGCCTCGACCGAGACCGACCAGCGAGGAAAGCCCCCATGACAAACGTCGTCATCGCCAGCGCTAAACGCACCCCAGTAGGCAGCTTCAATGGCGCCTTCGCCAGCCTTGCCGCCCATGATCTGGGCGTCGTTGCCATCAAAGCCGCCCTCGAAAGCGCGGGGGTCGACGCCGCCGATGTGGGCGAGACGATCCTCGGCCAGGTGCTGACCGCCGCCCAGGGCCAGAACCCCGCGCGCCAGGCCCATATCAATGCCGGCCTGCCCGAGGGGTCGGCGGCTTGGGGTATCAACCAGGTCTGCGGGTCCGGCCTGCGCGCGGTGGCGCTCGGCGCACAGCACATTCAGCTCGGCGACGCCGGGATCGTGATTGCGGGAGGTCAGGAAAGCATGAGCCGCTCGGCCCATGCAGCACATCTGCGCGCCGGCCAGAAGATGGGTGATCTGAACTTCATCGACACCATGATCCGCGACGGTCTCTGGGACGCCTTCAACGGCTATCACATGGGCACGACCGCCGAGAACGTGGCCCAGCAGTGGCAGATCGGGCGCGACGAGCAGGACGAGTTTGCGCTGAAGAGCCAGAACAAGGCCGAGGCGGCGCAGAAGGCCGGCAAGTTCGTCGATGAGATCGCCGCTGTCACCATCAGCACCCGCAAGGGCGATATCGTTACCGAGAACGACGAGTACATCCGCCATGGCGCGACCATCGAGGGCATGCAGAAGCTGCGCCCTGCCTTCCAAAAAGACGGCACCGTCACGGCCGCCAACGCCTCGGGCATCAACGATGGCGCTGCCGCCCTGCTGCTGATGAGCGCCGATGAGGCCGAGAAGCGCGGCATCGAACCGCTCGCCCGCATCGCCAGCTACGCCACCGCCGGCGTCGACCCCAAGATCATGGGCACCGGCCCGATCCCGGCCTCGCGGCTTGCCCTTGAGAAAGCCGGCTGGAAGGTCGAGGATCTGGATCTTGTTGAGGCCAACGAGGCCTTCGCGGCGCAGGCCTGTGCCGTCAACAAGGACATGGGCTGGAACACGGACATCGTGAACGTGAACGGGGGCGCGATCGCGATCGGCCACCCGATCGGCGCCTCCGGGGCGCGCGTGCTGACGACGCTGTTGCATGAAATGAAACGTCGCGACGCCAAAAAGGGTCTGGCCACCCTTTGCATCGGCGGCGGGATGGGCGTTGCTATGTGCGTCGAAAGGGCCTGACAGCGCGAGGAGAAGCGATGGAGGCGTGCAAGCGCCTTGAAGGACGAAGGAGGATGGCGGCGGTGACCGCCATCTCAATGCTGGCGACCCTCGTAAGCCCGGACAAGGCCTGGGCGGATCGAGCGTTGGCAATCAGCTTGGGCGAATGCGGGGCAATCTTCGATATCCTCGCCCAAGCGGCCAGCGAGCGCGCCGAAGAGCAGGCGGAGCGCATGGGCATCGCTGCCGGTCTCTTTTTCGATGAAGCCTATGGCGAGGCGGAGAACAGCGGCGGGCTCGATCCCATCGGCTGGATGACGGATGAGGAGGAGCGACTGCGGGACAAATGGGGCAATCGGCTCCTGGACCCCGCTCTGACCGATGAGAACCGCGTCTGGGTGACGGATTGCCTCGTCCTCGGCCGCGAGCAAGGGGTTCTACCGATCATCGACTGATCCGGCCCCTCATAACCAGAAGGTCGCGGTGCACAGCGCCCGCGGCACCATCGACAAGGAGGAACGACAGATGGGACGGGTTGCACTAGTCACCGGGGGCTCCCGCGGCATTGGCGCGGCGATTGCCACAACGCTCAAGGACGCGGGCTACAGCGTCGCCGCCACCTATGGCGGCAATGACGAAGCCGCCGCGAAATTCACGGCCGAAACGGGCATCAAGACCTACAAATGGTCGGTCGCCGACTATGAGGCTTGCAAGGCCGGGATCGCGCAGGTCGAAGCGGATCTGGGCCCTGTGGATGTGCTGGTCAACAACGCGGGCATCACCCGCGACGCGCCCTTTCATAAGATGACGCCCGATCAGTGGACCGCCGTGATCGACACCAACCTGACCGGCGTCTTCAATATGACGCATCCGCTTTGGCCCGGTATGCGGGAGCGCAAGTTCGGCCGCATCATTACGATCAGCTCGATCAACGGTCAGAAGGGTCAGTTCGCCCAGGCCAACTACTCCGCCGCCAAGGCCGGTGATATCGGCTTCACCCGCGCCCTCGCCCAGGAAGGCGCCCGCAACGGCATCACGGTGAACGTCGTCGCGCCCGGCTACATCGCCACCGATATGGTCATGGCGGTGCCCGAGAAAGTGCGGGAGAGCATCATTGCCCAGATCCCGGTGGGCCGGCTCGGCGAGGCGGCCGAGATCGCCCGCTGCGTGGCCTTCCTTGCGAGCGATGACGCGGGCTTTATCACGGGCGCGACGATCAGCGCGAACGGCGGGCAGTACTTCACCTAGGCCCCAACCGCGGCGCTGGCGCCCCGGCCCGAGCCTCTATCCGGCCAGGGCGCCAGCTCACGCATCGATGCCAGCCGCCGCTTCCTCCGCATGTTCAGGGAAGAAGCGCGGCCAATCGGGCCGGCGTCCCAACACCCTGTCGTAGACCGCAGCCACCATCTCGGCCTTCGCGGACCAGGTGTACTTCTCATGCACCCGGGCGCGTGCCGCTCGGCCCACGGCGAGCAGATGCTCCGGATCGGCGATCAGCGCCTCAAGCGCCCGGCGCACGCCGGCGACGATCTCCGCTCGACTACCCATGGCCACTTTGAACCCCGTCTCCTCGGTCACAGCCTCCGGCGGGCCGCCGTAGTCGGCCACGAGTGGTGCGACGCCGAGGGCCATCGCCTCCATGACGACAGCACCGCCGAACTCGCGGATGGAGGGGAAGGCGAAGAGATCGCTGCCGACGATGATCCCCTGCACATCCTCATGGCGCTGCCAGCCATGGAAGACGACGGCAGCCTCAAGGCCGAGTGTGGCGACCTGCGCTCTGAGGGCCGGCATCTCCGGCCCATCGCCCAGGATATCGAGCACCAGCTGACCCGCGGCCAGCAGCGGCGCCGCTGCCTCGATCACCATATCACAGCCCTTATAGGGGACGAGACGGCCGACGAAGGTGGCGCGCAGCGGCAGCCCCGGCTCCGCCCTCGGGGGCAGCGCGAAACGCTTGGGCATAATCGCGTTTTCGGGAATGTAGACGGTGCGACCGAGGCAGTCGGCGGGCAGCTCGGCCGCTGTGTGGCGCGAGCCTGCGATCACCGCCGCGGCATGGCGGAAGGTCGCCCCAAAGCCTGGCTGCCACCGATAAGCGCCGCGCACATAGGACAGCCATTCCCGCTCGGCCCGCCGCGCAGCCTCGAAACCCCGCGGCCAGGGAATCCCGCCGTTGAGCGGTCCCAGCACGAAGGGCACGCCCGCGCGTCCGACCCGCGGTGCGAGAAGGCTCGGTTTCGTGGGGGAGAGCGGTGTGATCCGATGCACGATGTCGTAGCGCCCGGCCGCGATCTCCTCGCGAAAGCGTCGCCAGACCAACCATTCGAAATAGGGGTAGGACAGCGACGTCACCGCCTGCATCGTCGTCCAACCCTTGGCGGTGCCCCCCCGCAACCGCGTGGCCAGGGTGTAGAGCGGCCGGGCGACGGCCTCGCTATCGATCGCCGTGAAGTCGCGCCCTTCCACAAGGCCGGCGCGCGCAATGGCGTCGCGATTGCGCGTCTGCGTCACGAGATGGACGTCGGCAACCTCGCGCAGCGCCGCCGCGAGGGACCAGCCGACCAAGGGCACGGAGACGAACTCCGGGTTGGCCTCCTCCGCGATGGCGAGCACGCGCGGGCGGGGCGGCTCTGATGCTGTGCTCGGCATGATAGGTCCCCCAGAGGCTGGGGGACGCTACTGCAGGGGGCCGGGGGGCCACAACGCCGAAGCATGTGGCCCGCCGGTAGCAGTCGCCTGTCAGGCCGTCCGCCGGGCGCCTAGCGCGGCGATTGCCGACAGTACCGCGATCCGGAGACTGGCCAGGCCGCTGCCGGCAAGGGCGAGCAGGCGGCGCGTCTCTTCAGCGCGCAGGGCGCGGGCGCGGCGGTCGAGGGTGGCATAGGGAATGCGCGGGGTCTCGATGCTCATGTTCAGTTTCCTTTTACCGTTCGGGGACCGTGGTCCCGACGAAGGCAAACATGAGCCTTGCGTTCGGCTTCTACAAACGAGTAATCGACCAATCTCAGTCAAGGAGATTTATATCATGCAAAGCCGCTTGCCGCCTTTGACGGCGCTCCGAGCCTTCGAGGCGGCCGCCCGGCATATGAGCTTTGCAAAGGCGGCGGAGGAGCTACGGGTGACGCCGGCGGCCCTCAGCTATCAGATCAAGAGCTTGGAGGAGCACCTCGATCTCGATCTCTTCCACCGGCTCAACCGGGCCGTGGCGCTGACGGATGCGGGCCGGGTGCTCGCGCCTTATGCAGCGGAGGGCTTTGCGGCCCTTGCGGCCGGGGTGCGGGCAGTCGAGGCGCTGCGCCAGGATCAGGGGTTGACGATCACGGCCGGCCCCGCCTTCACGGCCAAGTGGCTCGCACCACGCTTCTTCAGCTTCGCCTCCGCACAGCCCGAGATCGAACTGCGCTTTGTCGCCTCGCTGCGCACCCTCGATCTCGATCGCGACGGGGTCGATGCCGCGCTGCGCTTCGGGCTTGCCGCGCCGGCGGGGCTCTACAGCGAGGTGCTGATCGATGAATTCGTCATTCCGGTCGCCGCACCTGAAGTGGCAGCCCAGATCAAGGAGCCGCGGGATATTCTCAACTGCACGCTGTTCCATGACGACAGCATCACCTTCCTGATGCCGATGCTCGACTGGGGCGCATGGTTTGCGGCCATGGATCTGGGTCGACCGCCGGAGGCCGCCCGCGGGCCGCGCTTCTCCAATGCCGATCACTCCATCGACGGCGCCATGGAGGGCGGCGGCATCGCCCTGGCGCGCGGGAGCCTGGCCGAACGGGATCTGCATGCGGGCCGGCTTGCGGCGCCGCTCCCCCTCGGCCTCGCGCTGCCGGGCCAGTTCCGCTTTGTCTGCAAGAAAGGGCGGGAGCGGGATCCTCGCATCGCAACCTTCCTCACCTGGCTGCGTGCGGAGACGGCCGGCGTGAACCGGCTGCGCGACAGTTTGGAGCTCCGCCCCCTCCCTGACTGACTTGTCTGTCTCACCTGCCCGGGCAGCCCCCTTGGGCCCGCCATGGCTTTCCCCGCCCGCCGCTTCAGCCTATCTGGACAAGATCGGGAGCGGAGGACGCGATGCGGATCGGGATACTACAGACAGGCAAGGTCAACGCAGCGCTGGAGGCCGCGCACGGCGAATATCCCGCGATGATGGCCGCGCTCTTCACCGAGGCAGCACCGGACTTCACCTTCCGCACCTATGTGATCGTCGACGATGACTTTCCCGCAACCCCCACGGAATGCGATGGCTGGCTCGTCACAGGCTCGCGCCATGGCGTCTATGACGACCTGCCCTGGATCGCGCCGCTGAAGGACTTTCTACGTGCCGCGCGCGAGGCGGGTCAGCCCATCCTTGGCATCTGCTTCGGCCATCAGATCCTGGCAGAAGCCTTTGGCGGCCGTGCGGCAAAGTCCGCGAAGGGCTGGGGCTTGGGGCTCGAGAGCTATCAGGTGACCGCACGACCGAGCTGGATGGCGGGCGCGCCAGAGCGGCTCAGCATGCATGCGATCCACCAGGATCAGGTCGAGGCGATCCCAGCCGACGCCACTTTGCTCGCCACATCGCCGCACTGCCGCTTTGCAATGCTGGCCTATGGCGACCCGGAGGCCCCGGACGCAGTGACCATCCAGCCCCATCCCGAGTGCAACGGCGCCTACACGCGCGCGCTGATCGATGTGTTGGAGAGCGACGGCCGGGCGCCCGGCGCGATCACCGATGCCGCTCGGGCGGCAACGGGCAGCGAGACCGCCTTGACCCCGGATGCCGGCGCCTTTGCCGAATGGTCGACGGCCTTTCTGCGCGGCGCCGCGGCGCGGGCCCGCGCTGCCTGAGCCGCAACCGGCGCCTACCGCCTCAAGCCTGGACGCGGCTTGACGATACGGCTCGTGCTACTCCGCCGCCGCAGCCGCCGTTAGTTTGCCGAGCGCCCCGCGCATCGCGGCAATCGTCGGGTGGTCGGCTGGGATCCCGTGGATCTCGGCGAGTTTCTCGGGCGCGTAGTAGAGCATCTCCGTGCCCTCCGCCGTCTCATAGGCCACAACCCGGAGCGGCAGGTCGAGGCCGACGGAGCCCGACGCGGCGATGAAGGGCGTGCCCAGCTTGGGGTTACCGAAGATCAGCAGAACATTGTCGCCCACAGGCTGGCCCACGCTCTCGGCCCCGGCCCCATGGTCGACACGGGCAAAGACGCGGGCCCCTGCCTTCTCCACCGCGGCCTCCAGCCGATTGATGGTCTCGGTCGGACTGTGCGGGCTGGACACACGAACAAGGCCCGTCTCAGCGGCGATCGCCGAGAGAGGCGCGGCGGACGCAACAATCGAGAAGAGGGCCGCGACTGCCGCGCGGCGAGCGAATATGAGCATCGAGTGCCTCCCGTTTTCTGCCTGCGGGTGGCACTCTAGAGCATGCGGGGCGGCCACAGAACCGCCCGGGCAAAAACGAAACTGTGTTCGCCGCGATCGCCTCGCGGCAGGGCGGTCTCAGGCGCCGGCGGACAGCCGGGCGATCTGATCCTTGATCTCAAGCTTACGCTTCTTAAGCAGGGCGATCTCCAGATCGTCTGACGCGGGTCGGCGTTGTTCAAATTCAATCTGTTTCGAAAGGACATCATGCTTGCGGCGCAGTTCGGTGATCCTAGGGGTCAGAGACATCGGCTCCTCCTTGTTGCGCGACCTATGGGTCAACTAGATCAGCCAACAAAGAAACTGTCACCTCTTTGTTGAGAACTATGGTGTGAGCAGGAGTTACCCACACTTATGCGCTGTCATCCACAGCTGGCTGTGGACGACTCAGCGACAGGGACGTTACGGAAGGGTGACAGCTGTCCAAGTTCGGGTCAGGGGCGGACAGGGTCGCTCACGGCAGCGGCAGGGCGCGCTCAACCAGTCCAGACCAGAAAGCCACGCCCGCCGGTAGGGCGCCATCGTCGAAGTCATAGGCCGGATGATGGAGCGCCGCGCTATCCCCGTTGCCGATCAGCACATAGGCGCCCGGCACCTCTTGGGACAGGAAGGCGAAGTCCTCACCGCCCATGGTCGGGGGATGGCCACGCGTGATGGTCGCATCCCCGAAGATCGCGCGCATGGCGCCCTCGGTGAAGTCGGTGACCTCAAGGTCATTCACGGTCGCCGGATAGGGCAGCGGTCCCCGCTTGAGCGTCACCTCCACACCATAGGCCCCGCCAATCTGCTCACAGAGCCGGCGCATCTCTTCGATGATCGTGGCCTGCACGCCAGCGTCGAAGCTGCGCGTGGTGCCGCAGAGAGTGGCCCGATCCGGGATCACGTTATGGGTGAAGCCCGCGTTGAACTGGGTGATCGAGACGACGGCGGGCTGCAGCGGCTCCACCACCCGGCTCACGATTGACTGGATCGCCTGCACAAGCGCCGAGCCCGCGACGATCGGGTCGCGTGTGGTGGAGGGGAACGCCGCATGACCCCCTGCTGCATGGAGCGTGATGGTGAACTCATCGGCCGCCGCGAAGACCGGCCCATCGGCTAGGGCAAAATGGCCCACAGGCAGGCCTGGCCAGTTGTGCATGCCGAAGACGCGCGCCGCCGGATAGCGCTCGAAGAGCCCATCCTTCATCATCGCCGCAGCGCCAGCGCCGCCCTCCTCGGCGGGCTGAAAGCAGAAATAGACCGTGCCCTCGAAGGCGCGGGTTTCTGCCAAGCGCTTTGCCGCACCGAGGAGCATCGTCGTATGCCCGTCATGGCCGCAAGCATGCATCTTGCCCGGGACGGTCGAGGCATAGGGCGCGCCCGTGGTCTCCTCGATCGGCAGCGCATCCATATCCGCTCGTAGCATGATGGGCGCGGCCGTTCCGGCGCCGGCGCCCGAGCGGCCATGCAGTACGCCGACAACGCCGGTGCCACCCACCCCGGTCTCGACCGCATCGAAGCCGAAGGCGCGCAGCTTGTCCGCGACGACTTGGGCCGTGCGGTGTTCCTCATAGCCAAGCTCGGGGTGGCGGTGCAGATCCTGCCGCCAGGCCGCCAGCTCGTCCGCCATGGCGGCGATGGCGTTGGCGACGGGCACAGTGGGGGCGGCTTCGCTCATGCACGGGCTCCGAGATCGAGGGCTGTACCGTCGCGCAGGATGGCGCGGGCGGCCGGGGTGAAATGGTCGTGATCGCCAGCATGGACGGCGCCCTCGTGCAGGACAAGGGGCGCCAGCAGGGCAAAGGGCGTCGCCACCTGGCTCCGTGCCGAGACGATGAGGCGCGCGGCCGGGCGGCCCTCGCGCGCAGCCAGCGGCAGAACGCGAAGGGCGCCGGCGGGGCCTGAGAGCGCGGCCAGGATCTCCGGCAAACGTTCAGCCCGATGGATCAGCGTGACGGTACCCCGCGGGCGCACACGCTTCAGCGCGGCACGGAGCCATGGGGCAAGGATGCCCTCGGCGCCTTCTCGATGGGCCCGATCGCGGGCGGGCACGGGCGAGGCAGGGCCATGAGCATGATAGGGCGGGTTCAGGATCACATGATCGAAGCGGCGAGCGCGCAGCGTCGCCGGCATCGCGGTGACATCGCCCTCTATGACCTCGAGCCTTGCTCCGGCCGCCGCGGCATTGGCCCGCGCCAGCGCCGCATAGCCCGGCTCGATCTCAATGCCCGTGAGCGCCAGGCCCGGCACGCGGGCATTGAGGCAGAGGCTGGCGGCCCCGGCCCCGATCCCAAGCTCCAGCACACTCTCGCCCGAACCAGCGGCCACGGCGGCCGCCAGAAACACCGGATCGGTGGCCGCCCGGTAGCCGGACTTCGGTTGCCAGAGGCTCAGCCGGCCTCCGAGGAGCCGGTCCTGCGTGAGCGCGCCGAGCCGAGCCTCGGCTGCTGCCAGATCGGGCGCTGCAGCAGCGGCGTCCACGTCTTCAGCCCCCGCTGCCATCCGACGGCTCGATGCCATTGTCGCGCAGCACAATGCGTGCGCGCCAGAGATCGCGGCTGGCGACCATGATGCGGCGTGGGAACGCACCAATGGACCCCTCGACGAGGCTCATGTTGCTGTCGAATACCACGCAGTCTATATCCTCGCCCGAAAGCAAAGCCTCGACGAACGGCACGACGGCCGGATTGGTTGTCCGCAGCAATTCCTCCATGGGGCGCAAGATGTAACCACGGCGCCGGGCTGCGTCGACCCTCCCCAAGGGTGAGGATGTCGATAGCCCTGCGGGTGCCGTCAGCGGGGTGCGATGAGCGTGCTTCAATCAACCGCCAAGGCGACCGGTCCCGAAGAGGGCGGCAGAGGGGCCTTCGAGCGCCTACAGGGGCTCGTGGCGGATGATCTGGAGGCTGTGAGCACCCTGATCCGCGAGCGCATGAGCTCCGAGCATGCGCCACGCATCCCCGAGATCTCCGCGCATCTGATTGAGGCCGGGGGCAAGCGCCTGCGCCCGATCCTGACGCTGGCCGCCGCCGGTGCCTGCGGCTATCAGGGGCGCGACCATGTGAAGCTCGCCGCCACCGTCGAGTTCATCCATACCGCGACGCTGCTCCATGACGACGTAGTGGACGAGAGCGCGCGACGCCGCGGGCGGGCGACGGCCAATATCCTCTGGGACAACAAATCCAGCGTCCTGGTCGGTGACTATCTCTTCGCGCGCGCCTTTCGGCTGATGGTCGAGACGGGCTCGCTCCGAGTGCTCGATATCCTCTCGAACGCCTCCGCGGTGATCGCGGAGGGCGAGGTGCTGCAGCTCTCCACAGCGCATGATCTGGGCACGGATCGCGGGCGCTATTTCCAGGTGATCCAAGGCAAGACGGCGGCACTTTTTGCGGCCGCGGCCGAGGCTGGAGCCGTGATCAGCGGTGCGGATGAGGAGAAGGTGACAGCGCTCGCGACCTATGGCGAAGCGCTCGGCCTAGCCTTCCAGCTGGCCGACGACTGGCTCGATTATGCCGGCAGCGCCGCGGCGCTGGGCAAAAACACCGGCGATGATTTTCGCGAGGGCAAGGTTACGATGCCGGTCATCGAAGCGATGGCGGCGGGCGATGCGGAGGACCGCGCCTTCTGGCAGCGCACCGTGGGCGAGGGCAAGCAGGAGCCCGAGGATCTGGCCACGGCGATGCGGCTTGTCGCGGACACAGGCGCGCTGGCAGCGACCCGCGCCGCCGCCCGGGCAGAGGCCGACCGTGCCATCACCGCCCTTGCGGTCTTCGAGCCGAACCCGCTCGTCACAGCGCTCGCCGATGTGGCCGAGTTCGTGGTCAGCCGCGAGGCCTGACACCCGTCGCATGCGCGTGGCGTGCCTGCCTTCGTCGATCACGTCTCAGCCGATTACGCCGCCATGACGGGGGCGGCGGCCGTCCACCAGCCCGGTTCGCCATCGCGCAGCTCTGCCGCCTTGGCCATCGCAGCCTCACGCTCGGGATAGAGTGCGAAGCAGGTTGCGCCGGAGCCCGACATGCGCGCGAGCGGCGCATCCGAGAGCGCATCGAGGACGCGGGCAACGGGCGGGCAAAGGCGCCGGGCAGCGGGCTCCAGATCGTTGCGCCCCGTCGCCAGCCAGGCGAGCGCGCTGCCCGGATCGGCAAAACCATCGGGTGGTGGCGGGGCCATGGCGGCGCCCTCTTTCTCCGTGGTCTCGCGAAAAACCGCGCGGGTTTCCACCTGAACCAGCGGGTTGACCAGCACGATCCAAAGGGGTGGCAGGGCCGGTGCTGGCGAGAGGCGCTCGCCGATCCCCTCCATCAGGCGGGGCGCACAGGCCAGGCACACGGGGACATCGGCACCAAGGGCGAGCGCGAGCGCCTCAGGCACCTCGACGCCCCAGCTGCGGGAGAGAAGCCGCAGCGCCGCCGCCGCATCGGCCGAGCCCCCGCCGATCCCGGAGGCGACGGGCAGGTTCTTCTGCAGGCGCAGCGCCGCGCGAGGACGCGCGATCCCGGCGGCAGCGGCCAACCGCTCAGCCGCCTGCAGCACCAGATTGTCGCCATCGGCCGGCAGATCCCAGGCAAAGGGACCATCGAGCGTGAGCCCAAGGCCCGGGCCGTCTTCGACCTCGAGCACATCGCCGAGACCGGGGAAGACGACGAGGCTTTCGAGCAGGTGATAGCCATCCTCCCGCAAGCCGCGCAGATGGAGATAGAGGTTCACCTTGGCGAGCGCGCGCTCGGTCTGCGCCGGCGCCCGCGCGGCAGGGTGAAGCGGCACGACGGTCGCGGCGGTGGGTGAGGGCTCGGTCATAGGCGCTGCCTAGATCATCGCACCGTTCGATGCCAGCAGAGGGACAGCCCATCGCAAGCGCTGTCTGCTGGCATCGAACGGTGCGATGATCTAGGCAGCGCCTATGACCGAGCCCTCACCCACCGCCGCGACCGTCGTGCCGCTTCACCCTGCCGCG
>JBCCLX010000062.1:0-14997 GCA_039026635.1 Pseudomonadota bacterium | reverse complement strand
TCGATCCGGCCGAAATCGGCGAGGAAGATGCCGTAGCCGACCGCGAGCATGAAGACGAAGCCGATCAGGATCGGCCAGCCCTTAGGCGTCGTGACCACGCTGTGCCGGATCTTCAGCGGGGCGACGCGGCGCGCGTTGAGGATCTCCTTGGCGTCTCGCATCACCTGGGTGGCGAAGGCGATGCAGGTGAGGACCGAGCCTGCGAAGAGGCAGGCCTTGATGGGCCAGACGGGGGCGGTGAAGACGCCCTGGGCGCCGAAGAACTCGTCCTCCACCCAGGCGTCGACCAGGTTCGGCCAAGTGCCCCAGGCGATCAGTGCGAAGACCAGGAGGCCGGCGAGATGAAACGCGACGCGGATCCAGGCGGCGGCGAAGGGGCGGTGTTCCTCGACTTGGCCGATCAGGATGTCCGTGCGCGTCATGCGGCCGGACATGAGCGTATGGGCAGCCTGCAGAAAGACGATGGCGACAATGGAGTTCGCCACGATCTCGGAGACGCCCTGAACCGGGGCGTTGAAGAAGGTGCGCCCGATGATGTCGCTACAGATCAGCAGCATCAGGCAGAAGATCCAGACTGACGCCGCCCCGCTGACGGCGCCGGTGAGGGTGGAGACCGCGGTCACGGCCCGATCGGTGCCGTGGCGGAACTGACGTGCGGTGATCGCCACGGCTGGGGCCCTCGATCAGCGCTTGGACCAGTCGATGCGCGGCTCGAGCCCGGCCTCGCGCACTTTGGCCATGTAGGCGTCGAGCACTTCGGCCGCGCCCTCGTCCGCATTGGCCTCGGCCCAATCGGCCGCGAGGTTGGGCAGGCCGTCGGCCCAGGCATCGATATCGGTGGCGGGAAGCTCCGTGACCGTGGCACCGGCCTCCGGCAGCTTTGCGAGGAAACTCTCGTAGCGCGCCATCACCTCCTCGGCATGAGCGACGGTGTATTCCTCCCCAAGCTCGGTAAGCACCTGGCGCACATCATCCGAGAGCCCGTCCCAGACATCCTTGTTGATGCCGAGCCCGCCGGTCATCTGCGCGCCGAGGCCCACAAGCGTCACGTAGGGGGCCACCTCATAGTGCTTGTTGGGGAAGGCGCCGGTGATGATCACCACGACGCCATCGGCCACGCCCGTCTGGATCTGGTTGTAGTAGGTGGGCAGCGCGCCGTTCACTGGCACCGCACCGAGCGACTTGATCCAGTTGGCGGAAGGACCCGGCGCGATGATCTTGCGGCCGTCGAGATCGGCGAGTGAGTTGACCGGAAAATTGGTGAAGAGGTGGTAGGTCTCGACGCCGCTCGCGCCGAGGAACACCACGTTCTCGTCTTCCCAGGCCTCCTGCAATGCGGGCACTTCACGGTGCAGTTCGTTGATGATCTTGAGCGTGGCGACGAGATCGTCGGAGACGAAGGGCGTGAAGTAAGTGATGTTCTGGAGCGGCATCTTCGAGCCCTCCCAGAGGGTGCCGACCCAGCCCGCATCGGTCAGGCCGTCGCCCACGGCCTCAAGCGTGTCCTTGAAGCCGTAGAGCGCGCCGCCGTAGCTCTCGGTCCATTCCACGCGGTCTTCGGAGCCCATGGCCTCGAGGCGATTGTTGGTCTCGGCGACGACCAGGGTCGAGAGCTGGCCAACCCAGGGCAGGACCGTGGGGTGCGACGACGACATGGTCAGGTTGAAGGTCTCGGCATGTGCGCTCCCTAAGGAAAGCGCCCCGATGGCGGCGGCGAGGGCGCTCATGCGCAGGCTGGCGAGTGTCATGGGTCTTTCCTCCAGATGTCCGGGTCGTTGGTGCCCAGGTTGAGTTGGCCGCAGGGCGGCATCAGACGGTTTCGCAGACCTCTTCGAAGGTCATGCGCGGCAGGCGGCGGAAGATTTTCGAGGTGTCGGCGTAGCCGAGGTTCACCAGGAAATTCGATTTGAGCGAGGTGCCGTGGAAGAACTCCTCGTCCACCATCGCGTTGTCGAAGCCGGACATGGCGCCGACGTCGAGGCCCACGGCGCGGGCGGCGAGCATGAAGTAGGCGCCCTGCAGCGTGCCGTTTCGGAAGGCGTTGACCTGGGCTGCGGTGGCGTTGTTGCGAAAGATGTCCGCCGCGCTCGGGTTGGGCGGGAAGAGACGCGGCAGCTCCTCCCAGAAGTTGAGGTCATAGGCGATGATGGCGGTGACGGGGGCTGAGCGCATCTTGGCGCGGTTGCCCTCCATCAGCGCGGGCTCGAGCCGGTCTTTGGCATCCTCCGAGCGCGCGAAGATGACCCGCATCGGCTGATTATTCATCGAGGTCGGGCCCATCTTGGCGATCTCATAGAGCGCGCGCAGCGTCTCCTCCGAAACGTCGCGCTCCTGCCAGCCGTAGTGGGTGCGCGCCTCATGAAAGAGGAGCGCGAGGGTGGTCTCGTCGGCGGTCAGCGCGCGATCTTGGAACGCCTTGGCAGCGGTGCGGGCGGCATCGTCTGCGGCGAGGGCAGCGTCGGTCATCGAGGTCTCCGTGGAAGGTGCCGTGGCGTGTGCCGTGGTTGGGGCATTGGTCTGGGCCAGGGTCGTGATGTGCGCGGGGTTCAGCCCTTCGCGCCGGCGAGCACGAAGTCATGCTCGACCAGGTAGAAGGGTGTCTCGAAGCCGGCCTCCGCGATGGCGCCGGGATCTTTGATCCGCTCGAAACGCGCCATCAGGCTCTCCTTCACGCCAAAGACGGCGTCGGAGTGGATGTACGGATCGTCGGGATCGAAGATATGGGTGGTGAGGCTCTCGAACCCCTCCGCTTCCAGGATGTAGTGGAAATGCGCGGGGCGATACGGGTGGCGGCCGAGGGCGGCGAGGAGCTGGCCCACCGGGCCGTCCGCCGGGATCGGGTAGAACTTCGGCTTCACCGCTTTGAAGTGGTACGCGCCGTCCGCGCCCGTCCGAAACACGCCGCGCAGGTTGAAGTCCGGCTGGATGCCCTTTTGCTGGACGTCGTAGAAACCCTCGTCATTGGCCTGCCAGACGTCGATTTTGGTGCCTGGGATCGGCCGACCGTTCGTGTCGAGGATCCGGCCCTTCACCAGCATCGGCTCTCCCTTACCGTCGAGACAGATGTCGGTGCCCATGGGCAGCTCCGGCGCATCGGCCACGTGGAAGGGGCCGAGGACGGTGGACTCGGAGGCGCCCGAGGGTTTGCGGTTGTTGATCGCGTCCACGAGCATCGAGACGCCCATCACGTCGGAGAGCAGAATGAACTCCTGGCGCCAGTCGTCGCAGGTATGGCCGGTTTTCGTCAGGAACTGGATGGCGTTGAACCACTCCTCCTGGGTCGGCTCCATCTCCTTCACGGCGGCGTGGATGTGCTTGACCAGGATGTTCACGCAGTCGCGCAGCCGCGCGTCCTCCGCGCCGGCATTGCGCGAGGCCACGACCGCGGCACTCGTCTCCTCGGTGAAGTAGCCGCTCTCATGGGTCTGGCTGATCTGATGGGTCTGGCTCATGGGTCTCACTCTGCTGCCCGTGCTGCTCTGTCGTCGCGCCCGAGGATGGAGGCGAGCACGCGGTGCAGCTCTGCCCCCGGGTTCTCCGCCATTTCTTCAATGCGCCAGCAGACATGATGGTCCGGGCGGATCAGAAGACAGCCCGTATCCGAGATCTCCCGCGCCCGCGCCCAGTCACCGGTGTGGTCCACCCAATCGCGGCGCGGCCCGATCAGGCGCACTCGGAGCGGCAGGCCGAGCGCGGCGCCGACCTCGGCGGCCGCCGCCTCCCAAGCCTCGCCCCCGATCCCGGTGATCAGCGTGAAGGCGCCATGCCCGCAGAGATCGAGGGTCGAGACGGGCAGGCCCGCCCGATCGAAGATCCAGACATGCGGCAGCCGCGCGCCAGGCCAAGTGGTCGGCTGATAGTGGAGCTCCGCATCGAGCTCGAAGGCGGGCTCCATTTGCCCGTCCGTGACAACGGCGCCGGATTTGTAGCGCTGGTTCATCTCCACGCCATGGGCGTCGAACTCGTACTTCTTGAAGGCGATGGCCTCCCGGATCGCCTCGCGCTGCTTCTCGGCGTCCGTGCCGGCATGGCAGCGAGCGGCCATGGAGACCTGGATCGTCTCGGTATCCGTGCCGCCGGTCATGCCGAGCGCCTCGAAAATGGGCCCGAACTCGCCGATGGATTGGTTGGCGCGGGTCACGATCTGCTGGGCCACCGGCGCACGCTCGGGGGTGTAGCTGTCGAGAAGGGCCGGGCTTGCCTCACCCTTCAGCACCGCCGCGAGCTTCCAGGCCAGGTTGAAGGCGTCCTGGATCGAAGTGTTGGAGCCGAGCCCGTTGGACGGCGGATGGCGATGCGCGGCGTCGCCCATGATGAAGACCCGGCCCGCCTGCATCTGCGTCGCATAGGCGTTGTTCACGGTCCAGGTGTTGGCCGAGATGAGATCGATCTCGAGCGCTGGATCCCCCACCAACTGGCGCGCGACGCTCGTGGCGAAGGCCTCGTCGACCTCAGGGGCAGGCTGGGTGATGTCGTAACCCCAGACGATCAGCCACTCGTCCCAGGGCCGCACCATACGTACGAGCCCCATGCCGATCCCGCCCACATCGGCGCCGGGCTGCATCACCCAGTAGAGCACCGATGGCCGATGCGCGACGTAGTGCGAGAGGTCCGCGCGAAACAGGATGTTCATCGAGCCGCCAACGCCCATCTGCCCCTCGATGGGCAGACCCGCATCCTCGGCCACTTTGGAATTGCCCCCGTCCGCGCCCACCAGATAGCGCGCCCGCACCTCGAACTCTCGGCCCGAAAGGCGGTCGCGCAGGGTTGCCGTGACGCTGTCCGCGTCCTGTCTGTGCGAGAGATACTCGGTCGACATCCGCGCCTGCGTGCCGCGCTTGCAGGCGGTGGAGAAGAGGATCGGCTCCATGAAGGTCTGGGGCAGATCGTTCATCTGGCAGGGCGAGGAGAGCTGGTGTTCAGCGCGGCTGAGCGGGTGCTTGCCCCAGCTCTTCATGCGCCCGATCTCCTCGCCGGCGAGGCTTTCGCAGAAGACGTTCTCGCCCATCAGGTCTTGGCTGGCGGCATGCATATAGGCCTCGGCCTCGACCTCACGGCCCAGATCGCGCAGCACTTCCATGGTGCGCTGATTGGTGATGTGGGCGCGGGGCGTATTGGCGAGCCAGCGGTAGCGGTTCACTGCCATGTTCTCGATGCCATAGCTCGAGAGGAGGGCTGCGGTGGTCGATCCGGCCGGGCCGGTTCCGATGATCAGGACGTCGGTCTCGATCTCCGCCATCTGGTCTCTCCTCCCTTGCCGGTCGTGCCGACGATCTTGCGCCCGTTTCCGGGTCGTTCAGGCGGCCGGGGCCGCGCCGCGCCAGGCGCGGTCCAGCAGGGCGCGCAGCCCCTCGCGCGTGATCTCCCGCGGGTTCCAATACGCGTTGCGGGTCGCGATGTCGGCGGCGTGGTCCAGATCGGTCTCGGTGACGCCGAGGTCCTTGAGCGCGGATGGAGCGCCCAGATCGCGGGCGAAGGACCAGACCGCTTGGGCGGCGTCCGCGCCCTCGAAGAGTGCTGCCACCGGGGCAAGCAGATCGGGCACCGCGGCGGCATTATAGGCCATCGCATGGGGCAGGATGATCGCATGCGTCTCGGCGTGTGGCAGGTCAAAGCTGCCGCCGAGGGTGTGGCAGAGCTTGTGATGAAGCGCCATGCCGACGCGGCCGAGGACCGTGCCGCAGGCCCAGGCGCCGCGCTGCGTCGCCTCCCGGGCGGCGAGGTCCGAGGGGTCCGCCATCACGGCCGGCAGGGCTTGCCGGAAGGCCTCGAGCCCCAGCATCGCGAGCTGATCGCTCTCGGGGCTGCGGTCCTGGGCGTAGAGGGCTTCGACCGCATGGGCCATGGCGTTGAGCGCGCTCGTGACCGTCATCGCTACCGGCAGCGTGGCGACCAGTTCCGGATCGTAGAGCACCGTGCCGGGCAGGAGCCGCGGATCCTTCATGGTGGTCTTCACCCCGTCCTCGGTCTGGCCCAGGATCGGCGTGCATTCGCTGCCGGCATAGGTGGTGGGCAGTACGATCTGCTGCACGCTCGTGCGGAGCGCCAGCGCCTTGCCAAGCCCCACGGTCGAGCCACCGCCGGCGGCCAAGACGCTATCGGCCTGCAGTCTGCGCAGCTCCTCGGCCGCTGCCTCCGATATGTCGACGGGCGTGTGCATCGCAGCGGTCGCCGAAAGCCCGACGGCGCGCGGCCCCAGTGCGTCGGCAAGCGCTTGGCCGAGATCGGCCTGATGCGGGGTCGTCACCACCAGGACCCGCTCGGCGCCCGCGCGCTCGGCATGGGTGGCGATCTCGTTGCGGATCCCGGCCCCAAAGGCCACGGTCTGATCCTTGGCGAACTGTGCGACGTCGAGCATGGCGCCCGTCTCCTCCTGCTTGAAGGGAGGGTTAACAGACACACAGGGCCCTATTGATCGAATGTGGAGTGCAGTTCATAACGCAAAGCTATGAAAGTCGACCCCAGTCATCTCGAAATGCTCTATGCCATCGTCGAGCGCGGCGGGCTGACCGAGGGTGCGGAGCTGCTCGGCAAATCCCAGCCCAGCCTCTCGCGATCCCTCTCGATGCTGGAGGAGCGGCTTGGCGTGGCGCTTTTCGAGCCCGGCCGTCGACCCCTCAAACCCACGGAACTGTGCCTCTCGCTCGCCGCTGAGGGGCGCAAGATCTTTCAGGCCGGTCGCGACAGCAGCGAGATCCTGGCGCAGTTCCGGCAGGGTCGCACGGGGGCCGTGCGCGTGGGCGGCACACCGGTTTTCCTCGACGGCGTGATCTCCGGCATGATCGCGGCCTTCCAGGCTGAGCATCCGGGCGTGCGGATCGATCAGACCTATGGCTATGCGGGGGAGCTGGTGCCGAAGGTGCTTGAGGGGATGCTCGATCTCGCCATCCTGCCCATGCGCCAGGCGAGCATTCCCGAAGGGCTCGAGTTCCACCAATGCCTGCCGGGCAGGAATGTGATCGCCTGCCGCGTCGGCCATCCTCTGGCACGCCGCGGGGCAATCAAACTGGCCGAGATCGGGCGCTATCCCTGGATCGCTCCGCCTGTGGACAGCCCGCTCTACCACGATCTGCGCACAGTGCTCGACGGCATTGGTGCAAAGGACTTCAAGATCAGTTTCTCGGGCGGTTCGCTCAGCGCTGTGATCAGCATCCTGTCGGGCTCGGATGCGCTGACCGTGCTCCCGTTCTCGGTGGTCTTCATGATGCGGCGGCAGAAGTTGATCGGCGCGCTCTCCGTGCGCATCGGCGACCCGGACCGCCACCTCGGCATCCTGCGCCCTGCCGCTAGGCGGCCGCTGCCCACGGTGAAGCGCTTCAACAGCTTCGTGCGCCACGAGATCGAGACGCTCGCCAGCAGCATGCAGCGCGTCAGCCAGGACGCCGTCTGGCGGCTGTGACCGCCTCAGGCGGCCGTCGCCTCCGCCAGGCTGTCGCGGATCGCGTCGCGCAGGATCGAGAGGCCGAGGTCGATCTCCGCATCCGTCACGGTCAGCGGCGGGGCGATGCGGAAGACGCCGCCCATGCCCGGCAGGTTCACGATGTTCATGCTGAGCCCAAGCTCCAGACAGCGCGTGGTGATCGCGGTGCCGAGGACCGGGTCGGACTGGCGCGAGGCCTTGTCGCGCACGATCTCGAGCCCGAGGAGGAGGCCGCGGCCGCGGACATCGCCGACGCAATCGAACTCGTCACGCAGCGTCTTGAGCCCCGCGCTCAGGCGCGCGCCGGCCTCGAGCGCGCGGGCCGCGAGCTTCTCGCGCGCCAGCACCTCCAGCACTGTGAGCCCGACAGCGGCGGGCAGGGGATCGGAGACATGGGTCGTGTAGAACAGGAAGCCGCGCTCATGGCAGCGCGCTTCGATCTCTGCACTCGTCAGCACGGCAGCCAGCGGGAGGCCCGCGCCTAGCGTTTTTGAGAGCGTCAGAAAGTCCGGCACCACGCCGTCATGCTCGAAGGCAAAGGTGGTGCCCGTGCGGCCAAGCCCGGTCTGCGCCTCATCAAGCACCAGCATCATGCCGCGGGCGTGGCAATGCTCGCGCAGCGCGGCGAGATAACCCTCAGGCAGTGTGAGGATGCCACCGGAGCTCA
Source organism: Pseudomonadota bacterium (assembly GCA_039026635.1). Classification (GTDB taxonomy): domain Bacteria; phylum Pseudomonadota; class Alphaproteobacteria; order Rhodobacterales; family Rhodobacteraceae; genus Thermohalobaculum. The sequence continues at coordinate 6,910 of JBCCLX010000062.1, read as the reverse complement.
GGATCGGCTCGGCGATGAAGGCAGCTAGCGCGCCGGTCGATTGCCGGTCGATCATGTCGAACCCGTAGTCGAGCTCGGCGCGCCAGTCCCCGCCAAAGGTCGGCCGGTAGGAATTCGGCGCCATGATCGCCATGCCGCCGACCCCCAGTGGTCCGTAGCCGCGCCGGCCGTGGGAATAGGTCGCCGCGGCCGCCCCCCCGGTCATTCCGTGCCAAGACTGCGCGAAGCCCACCACTTCGTGCCCACCGGTCGCCAGCCGCGCCATCTTGAGGGCGGCTTCGTTGGATTCAGCACCCGTGCTCAGCAGGAGCACCCGATCGAGCCCGGGCGGGGTCAGCGCCGTCAACGCTTCTGCGAGCCCGAGCACGGGCTCTGACAGCATGCCGCTGAAGAGATGGTCGAGCGAGCCGATGCTCTCGCTCACGGTCGCCACGATCTCGGGATGGCAATGCCCGAGGATCGCGCTCATCTGCCCCGATGTGAAGTCGAGCACCTCGCGCCCGTTCGCGTCCCAGAGCCGCGCGCCCTCGGCCCGGACGGGAACGAAATCGGAGAAGGCGCCGCCGTAGCGGATCATCGCGGCCTGTGCACGCTCGGCATGGGATCGCATCATGGCTGGACCTCCTCGGCAATGGAACGCCCAGGAGCGTAAGCGCGAAGGAGGCCACGACACCAGCGGGCATTTCCTCCTCTGCGCAGTGATGGTCAGTGATAGTCAGTGATGGCGCCCGCTGCCATCAACGCCCTCAGCCGTGCAGGCCCATCTCCCAGAAATCGGCCTCCAAGCGGCAGGCAGTGCGGAAGAGGCGCGCGGTGTCGGCCCAGCGGGGCGTTGCTTCTGGGTCGAGGCCGAGGGTGCGCGCCGAGACGGTGTCGATCAGCTGCTCGACGCCCGCACAGACTGCCTGGTTCTCCGTCCCCGCATAGGTGTCGATCCACTCCTTGTAGCGGTGATCATCGGGTGGGCCGCCGGCCTCGGCCGCGAGCCGCAGCCCGATCTCGCCGTAGCCGAGCACACAGGGCGCGAGGGCGACGAGCAGGTCCAAGAGATCGCCCTTGAGGCCTGCATCGGTGACGTAGCGGGTGTAGGCGAGCGTCGCGGGCAACTCTTCAGTGGCCTCGAGCTCGGCCAGCGTGATCCCTTCACGCGCGCAGGTGGCGATGTGCAGCTCGATCTCCTCGCCGATCAGCGCATGCAGCGTACCGGCCATGGCGCGCATCTCGCTGATACGGTCCGTCTTGGCAGCGGCAAGCGCCCAGGCGCGGGAGAAATGGATGAGGAAGACATAGTCCTGGCGGAGATAGCGCAGATAGGCTTCCCGCGGCAGGGAGCCGTCGCCGAGGCCCGCCACGAAGGGGTGATGCGTATAGGCCTGCCATTCAGCCATGGCGGCGGCCTTGAGGGCGGGAAACAGCACCGCGCCGGCGATGGGTGCGGTGGGTGTGGGGGTCTCGGCGAGGGTCATTCTACGCTCCAAAGACGGCTGAAATGATGGACGGGGCCGTGGCCATGGCCGACGTCGAGAGCATCGGACCGGGCCACCGCCTCGGCGATGAAGGACTTGGCGCGGCGCGCGGCCTCGATGAGCGCGAGGCCATGGCCGAGGCCGGTGGCCAGCGCGGAAGAGAGCGAGCAGCCCGTGCCATGGGTGTTCTGCGTCTCGACGCGGGGCGCATCGAGCCAGAGGGGCGTGTCGTCGGTCTCGGCGTCGAGCAGGATGTCGGGGCTTTCGGGCGTCGTCAGATGTCCGCCCTTGGCCAGCACCGCGCGGGCGCCGGCGGCCCGCAGCGCTTCGGCGCCCGCCTCCATCGCGGCGCGATCCGTGGCTTTGGGACGGTCGGTCAGCACGGCAAGCTCGGCAAGATTGGGGGTGACGACGCGGGCGAGCGGCAGAAGCCGGGCGACGAGCGTCTCATGGGCGGCCTCATCCAACAAACGCGCCCCGCTCGAGGCCACCATCACCGGATCGAGCACCACCGGCGGCCTGCGGCCCGCGGCAGCCTCCGCCTCAAGCGCATCGGCAACCGCTGCGGCGATATCGGCATTCGCGATCATCCCGATCTTGACGGCGTCCACGCGCACATCGGCGAAGACGGTCGCGATCTGCTCGGCGACGAAGGCGGGTGGGGGCAGGTGGACGCCGGTGACGGCGACCGTGTTCTGCGCCGTCAGCGCGGTTATCGCCGCCATGCCATGGCCCCGGTTGGCCGCAATGGCCTTCAGATCGGCCTGAATCCCGGCACCGCCTGAGGGGTCGGAGCCTGCGATGCTGAGGACATTGGGAATCGCGTTCATGCTCGCGCCTCCATGACGAGGGCGCGCAGGGTGCGGGCGGCATCGGCTGGGTCCGGGGCTGCACAGATGGCGGAGACGACGGCGATCCCCTCCACGGGGGCCTGGAGCACCTCGGCCGCGTTCCCCGCACCGATGCCGCCGATGGCGACGGCGGGCACGGGGCAGGCGGTCGTCGCCGCGGTCAGACCGGCCACCCCGATCGGCGGTTTATGATCCGATTTCGTCGTCGTCGCGGCGAAGGGGCCGATGCCCGCATAATCGACGAGCGCCGGGTCGACAGCGGCGGCCAGCGCCTCGGTCTCGACCGAGAGGCCGAGGATGCGGTCGGGCCCGATCAGAGCGCGCGCGTCAGCCACCGGCATGTCCTCCTGGCCCACATGCACGCCATCGGCCCCGGCTTCGAGCACGAGATGCGGGCGGTCGTTCAGAAGGAACGGAACACCGGCCGCACGGCAAAGGGGCGCGAGCTTTCGCGCCGTCGCCAGATAGGCCGCGTCCTCGGCGTCCTTATCGCGCAGCTGCACTATGGTGACACCGCCCTCGAGAGCGGCGGTGACCACGGCCTCGAGCCCACGCGGGCCCGGCAGCACCGGGTCGGTGACCAGGTAGAGCGCGAGATCGAGGCGCGGATGGCGGGGCCGCGCCGTCATGCCGGGGTGATCCGGGCGGCGGCGTCGAGGCTGTCGGGCGACATGGTGTAGAGCGCGTCGAGGAAGAGCGGCTGGAAGCTGCCAGGCCCCGTGGCGGAGCGCCCGGCTTCTTCACCGGCGGCGGCGAAGAGGGCACAGGCGCTGACCACCGCGTCGAAGGGATCGGCCACGGCCGCGACAAAGGCGCCGGTCAACCCCGTGAGGCTGCAGCCCATCACCGTGATCCGAGGCATGATCGGATGACCGCCGTGGACAAGGACAGCGCGGCTGCCATCGGTCACAAAATCGGTCTCGCCGGTGATGGCGACGACGGCGCCCGAGCGGCGGGCGAGCTCGCGCCCGGCGTCCTCGGCTGCGGCCACACTGTCGATCGCATCGGCGCCACGGCCTTTGCCGGCACCATCATCTTCGCTGCGCCGCCCGATGCCCGCGAGCGCGATGATCTCGGAGGCATTGGCGCGGATGGCCGTCGGGCGACGGGCGAGCAGCACACCGCCGGCCTGGCGGCGATAGCTGGTGGCCCCTACGGCCACGGGATCCAGAACCCAAGGCCGGCCCGCATCACGCGCGCCTTCGGCGGCCCAGAGCATGGCGTCGAGCCAGTCGGGCTCGAGCGTGCCGATGTTGATCGTCAGCGCCGAGGCGATGGCAGCGAACTCGGCCACTTCCTCACGCGCATGCACCATGGCGGGCGAGGCCCCTGCGGCCAGCAGCACATTGGCCTGCACATTCATCGCCACGAAGTTCGTGATGTTGTGCACCAGAGGACAGGCGGCGCGTACCGCGGCCAGCGCCTCGCCCGGAGTGCTACTCAGACCCGTCGTGCCATCGGCCAGGGGTGCAGTGGGGACAAGATCGGTCACAGCCGCCTCCGTTCGCATCGATCGGGTTGCGCGGGACGGGGAGCGGGAGGGCAGGAGGGCATCCGCAGGGACCACCCCCACGCCTCGAGCGACTCCCTCCGCCGGCACAACCCGGATCAGGTTCCAAGGGTACATCTCGGCCCAGATCCCTCCGGGCGCCCCTGTCTCTCTGAGACGCGGTAAATCAGATCGCCACGCGCCTGTCATCCCCAAGCGTTCATGTCGCAGCGGAATGTCGAGGGCATGGGCCTGGCCGCTAGGCGATGCTCTCGTAGCGTTCGACGCGCCGCGGATCGGCCTTGGCCTCTGCGCGCCAGCGGGCAACGGCGGGATGGGCGGCAACGCGGTCGCAATAGAGCTGCGAGGCCGGGGTCGTGAGCGCATAGCCGGTGAGCCGAAAGACCACCGGGGCAAAGAAGGCATCCGCCGCAGAGAATGCCGGGCCCGCGAGCCAGGGCCCGCCCGAGGTCTCAAGCGCCCAAGCCCAGAGTGCTTCGAGCCGGACAACATCCTCGGCCAGGCTCTCGGGCGGATTGGCAAGCGGGCGGCCCTCGCGATGCAGGTTCATCGGTGCCTCACCGCGCAGCGCCCCAAAGCCCGAATGCATCTGCGCGACGAACATCCGCGCGAGACTCCGCAACGCCGGGTCCGTGGGCCAGATCCCGGCCTCGGGATGGCGTTCTGCCAGGGTCTCGGCAATTGCAGCACTGTCCCAGACGCGGATGGTGCGCCCGTCCTCCTGCCAGGTGATCTGAGGAACGGAGGTCATCGGCGCGCGCGCGGCCTGCATGGCATCGAAAGCCTCCGTGTACATGGGGATCGCCTCCTCCTCGAAGGGCAGACCGAAGCCTGCGAGGAGCAGCCAGCCGCGCAAGGACCAGCTGGAATAGGCCTTGTCGCCAATGGTGATCGTGTACATGGGCACCTCCGTCGATGGTCCCAGCATGGGCAGCGCATCACGCTGCGTCCAATGCCGATCCGTGAGGGGGTGCGACGCGGGCTGTGATGGCGCTGGGGTGCGCTCAGAGGCCCTTAAGCGCTTTGGTGGTTGCCAGGGTACGGCGGATGATGCTCCGCAGCTCGCATTGCATGGCTTCGAACTCTGCGAAGGGTGCGCCGAAGCGTTCGGTCGAGAGGCGGATCTCCTGTTCGTCCCAGCAGTAGCCGCGGGTCTCGGTCTCCCAGGTCTCGAAATCGCCCTCTGCGACGCCTGCTTGGCTCGCGCGTGCTTCTTCGGCCTGAAGGACCGCGCGCCAGGCCTCGAGGCGGCCGTCGAGGCAGATGTTGGGGCCCTGCACCCCGCCCCCATCCCGGCGCTGCTGGCATTCGCGGATCTCGGTGCGGAACGTATTGCAGGCCCGCAAGGCGCGGGAGGTGGAAGCGCCCTGGCTACAGGCCCCGTATTCCGCGGCTGAGGCGGCGGCCTCCGTTGAGCTGAGGGCAGGGGCGAGGAGCGCCAGCAGCGGCGCCGCAAAGACGAGCACGCGACCCATCATGCCGTTTCCCGATAAAGCTCGCGCCCGATCAGCATGCGCCGCACTTCCTGTGTCCCTGCGCCGATCTCGTAGAGCTTGGCGTCGCGCAGCAGGCGACCCGTCGCATAGTCGTTGATGTAGCCGTTGCCGCCGAGCGCCTGAATGGCCTCCAGCGCCACCTTCACCGCGCGCTCGGAGCTATAAAGCAGGCAGCCGGCGGCGTCCTGGCGGGTGGTCTCGCCGCGATCGCAGGCAGCAGCGACGGCATAGACATAGGCGCGGCTGGCGTTCATCGCCGTGTACATGTCAGCGATCTTCCCCTGCATAAGCTGGAACTCTCCAATGGGCTGACCAAACTGTTTACGTTCATGGACATAGGGCATGACCACGTCCATGGCAGCGGCCATGATGCCGAGCGGGCCGCCCGAGAGGACCACGCGCTCATAATCGAGGCCCGACATCAGCACCGCGACGCCGCGGCCTTCTTCGCCGAGGACGTTCTCAAAAGGCACAGCACAGTCCTCGAAGACCAGTTCGCAGGTGTTCGAGCCGCGCATGCCGAGCTTGTCGAGCTTCTGGGCCGTCGAAAACCCGGCCATGGTCTTCTCGATCAGGAAGGCGGTGATCCCTTTCGGCCCGGCATCCGGGTCGGTCTTGGCATAGACGACCAGCGTATCCGCATCAGGCCCGTTGGTGATCCACATCTTGTTGCCGTTGAGGCGGTAGTGGTCGTTCCGCTTTTCCGCGCGCAGTTTCATCGAGACGACGTCTGAGCCCGAGCCCGGCTCCGACATGGCCAGCGCGCCCACATGCTCGCCAGTCACCAGCTTTGGGAGGTACTTCTCCTGCTGGGCAGGGGAGCCGTTCAGCTTGATCTGGTTCACGCAGAGATTGGAGTGCGCCCCGTAGCTGAGCCCGACCGAGGCCGATGCCCGGCTGATCTCCTCCACGGCGACCGTATGCGCCAGATAGCCCATGCCGGCCCCGCCAAGCGCCTCGGATACGGTGATCCCGAGCAGCCCAACCTCCCCCATCTCGCGCCAGAGATGAGTGGGAAAATCATTGCTGGCGTCGATCTGATCGGCGAGGGGGGCGATGGTTTCGGCTGCAAAGCGGCGCACCGTGTCACGCAGTGCCTCTACTTCCTCGCCGAGGCCGAAGTTCATCGTCGCATCAAACATCACGCCTGCCCTCCCGCCAGCCCCGTGTCGCCACCTTTAGCTCCGGGCCGTTATGTCGGTGATGGTAAAGCGGTCCGCCCACTCAAGCGCAAGGGTCAGCCTGACAGTCGCGCGCGGATCGTGGCGGGGCGGATGATCGTTGGATGATCCCGACCCTAGACCTCGGTCTTCGCAGACCGTCTGCGCGATGCGACCAGCAGCGCCCCCAAACCTCCCAGGAGAAGAGGCAGCGCCGCAGGCACCGGCACTTCGGTGCTGATGTTGTCGAAGCCGACGAACTCATTCACGCTCGAAACCGAGACGCTCAAGATCAGGTCGCCCACTGCGCTCGACCCAGAAATACCAGCGGTATCGAGGATGACGGCCGAGGGGGCAGAGATCGTCTGGAACGTGGAGGACGTCACCCCATAGGTTCCGACACCACCAGCGACGGGTGTAAAGCTGC
>JBCCLX010000061.1:0-15178 GCA_039026635.1 Pseudomonadota bacterium | reverse complement strand
TCGGGCTTGGCCGATGATCTGCTCGACGGCATCGATCGGCTGCGCAGTGGGGCGAGCGAGGCGTTCGATCCGGTGCTGCGTCTCGGCGTCACCGGGCTTTCTGGAGCGGGCAAGAGCGTCTTTATCACTGCTGTGATCGCTAGTCTGCTGTCGCGGGAGCGGCTGCGCATGATGCCCGCGGCAAGCAATGGGCGCATCGCCGGCGCCATGTTGCGCCCGCATCCCGAGGCCGGTGTGCCGCGCTTTCCCTTCGAGGCGCATCGCGCGGCGCTGCAGGCGACGGAACCTGCCTGGCCGCCGTCAACGCGCGGTGTCAGCCAGATCCGCGTCGCGCTCCGCATTGCGCGCCAAGGCTTTGCCGCAGGGCTGATGGGTGCGGTGACGGAGCCCTTGGTGGGCCCGCGGATCCTCAACCTCGACATCACGGATTACCCCGGGGAGTGGCTGCTCGATCTACCGCTCCTGGACCAGGACTATGAGACCTGGGCGGCGGCCGCGCTTGCCGCGGCCGAGACGGCGCCACGGCGCCAGCACGCGGCTGCGTGGCATGCGGCGCTTGCTGCCGCCGATCCTGCCGCGGCGCATGATGAGAGCACGGCGGCGGGCCTGGCGGAGGCCTATCGGACCTATCTCTGGGCCTGTCGGGCCGATGGGCTTTCCGCTCTCGCGCCGGGGCGGTTCCTTATGCCGGGTGACATGGCGGGGGCGCCGGCGCTCGCCTTTGTGCCCCTGCCTCGACCTGAGGGTGGTGCCAAGCGGCGGAGCGGGAGCCTGCGGGCCGAGATGGCGCGGCGTTTCGAGGCCTATAAGCAGCTCGTCGTGAAACCCTTCTTCCGGGCGCATTTCGCGCGGCTGGATCGTCAGGTGGTGCTGGTCGATGTGCTCGGCGCGCTCACTGGTGGGCCCGCGGCGCTCTCGGATCTGCAGGCTGCGATGGCCGAGACCCTGGCTTGCTTTCGTCATGGCCGCTCGGGCTGGCTCGACCAGCTCCTCGGCCAACGGCGGATCGATCGGATCCTCTTCGCCAGCTCCAAGGCCGATCTGGTGCCGCATGGCGATCATGACCGGCTTTCAGCGCTCACGCAGGCGATGCTGGCCGATGCTACCGGTCGGGCGGCTTTTCGAGGCGCGAAGGTGAAGGGCATGGCGATCGCCGCGGTGCGCGCGACGGCGGAGCAGGAGATCACACGGAATGGCGAGCCCCTGCCCGTGCTGCGCGGCCAACGCGCCGATGGTCGGGAGATCGGCTTCTTCCCCGGCAGCCTGCCCGAGGATCCGGCCGCGCTTCTCCATGGCCATTGGCCGGAGGGCGGCGAGGCGGAGGCGGCCTTTGCGCGGCCCCAGCTCGCACCTCCCCGCTGGAACGGAGGCGGGCCGCCGCATCTGCGCCTCGACCGCGCGCTCGATTGGGTGATCGGAGACAAGCTGTGATGGGCCCCGATGGACGCGACCGGGCCGCGCGCCCCGCCGCGCCCCGCCAGGGGCCGGTGTTGTTCGAGGACACGGACAGATTGCCCGCTGTCCCCGATCCGGACGATGAGACGGAGGCCGTCGAGCAAACGGCCGCGGGACAGGCCCTGGCGGCAACGGGGCGGGCTGCGGCGCGCTCTGGCGAGAGGAGTATGGCGTCTCGGCTCTTCTGGCTCTCGGCTGCCGGCGTTCTGGCTTTGTCGGTGGGTCTGGCGCTCAACAGTTTCATCGGCGCGCTCTTTGCCCGCGCGGCAGCGCTCGGCTGGGTCGGCGCGACGCTCGTGGCGCTCCTGGTCGCAGGATTTGTCGCCTTCGCCCTTCGCGAGCTGGCCGGGATGGCCCGGCTCGGCCGGGTCGAGGCACTGCGGGAGGCCGCCGAACGGGGGATCGGGGGCGCGACGACGGCGGGTGCGACGAAAGCGGGCGCGATGAAGGCGGGCGCGGGCGATGGCGAACCGGATGCGGACGCTGCGCGGGAAGCGCTTGCCGGGCTCGAGCGGCTGTATCGGGCGCGCCCGGACGTGGCGCCCGGTCTGGCGGCGCTCAAGGCGGCGGAAGGCGATACGCCGGCCCCTGCCGAGCGGCTGGCGCTGGCGGACCGGCTCGTCGTCGCCCCGCTCGATGCCCAGGCTCAGCGGCATGTCGAGCGCGCGGCCCGCGAGGTCGCGGCGGCCACCGCGGTGATCCCGCTGCCGGTCCTCGATGTCGCTCTCGTGCTCTGGTCCAATCTGCGCATGCTGCGCCGTGTCGCCGAGACCTACGACGGACGCGGCGGCTGGCTCGGCTCCTGGCGCTTGTTGCGGGCGGTAGCCGCGCATCTCGTAGCGACGGGCGCGCTCTCGGCGACGGATGAGCTCTTGGGACCCGTGCTGGGACAGGGGCTTCTGGCCACTCTCTCGCGCCGTGTCGGCGAGGCGGCGCTAAACGCTGGGTTGACTGCACGTGTCGGGGCGGCGGCGATCGCCGTCTGCCGTCCGCTCCCCCATATTGCAACCGAGGCGCCGCGAGCGCCGGGCATTCTCGCTGGCGCCATCGGCGATTGGCGCCCCTCGGAGGGTGGGAAAGACTGACGGCGGGAATTCTGAGCGCGTTCAGCGTTCAGCGTTCAGCGTTCAGCGCTCAGAGGATGTCGACCAGATCGGGGAAGAAGAACAGATCGAACTCACCTGCGAAGCCGTCACCGTCCTGATCGAGGCCGAAGACTTCAGGCGAACTCAAAACGTTTTCCGGGCTGAGGGCCACGTCGAGCAGCACATCGCCTTCGTCAACCTCCGGTCGCGCCAGGACGCCAAGATAGAACTCGAGCGCTTCCGCCTCGGGCGGGCGACCCAGCACATTGCCGAAGATCTCGTTGATGAAGTCGACATCGCTCAGATCGTCCAGGCTGCCGATGTCGTCGACGAACTCGGGCGAGGCGATGAACGCATCGGCAATGCTTGCCTGTGAGACGCCGCTCAGGTTCTCCCCGATCCAGAAATTGAGGCCGTCGAGATCGGCGGACCGCCCGAAGGCCGCTTCATAGAGGAGCGCGATCTCCTGCGAGGGTTCGAGCGCCTGGGCCACCGACTGCACGCTCAGCCCGTAGGTGCCCTCGCTCGCGCCGAAACCACCGACCACGATGGTGAAGGTGCCGCTGGAGGGGGCCTGGAAGAGGAGCTTGGAATCGAAGCTGAACGACAGGTCGAAATCGTCGTTCTGCGCCAGCGTCTCACCCGAGGAGTCGACGATGGCGAGGATCGTGTCGACCGCATCGATCCCTTCGCCCACGTTGAAGGCATCGATGACGACGACCTGTCCCTCTTCGAGACTGATCCGGAAGGGATCCACATCATCCGTCGCGGAGATGCTGCCCGTGACCGTGGTGCCAACATCAATCGTTGGCGGGAACGGCGTCAGATCGTCGAAGAAGACCGACACGTCGATCGAGGGGTCGAAGATCGCGTCGAAGGGGTCTCGAAACCCACCGAAATCGTCAGGATCGTCCGACACATCGATCGGCGTGCCGAAGCCGACGCCCAGATTATCCGGCACTTTCAGCGGGGAGTTGAAGGGACCGGTGCTGCCTTCGAGCGGCCGGCCGAACGGGTTCTGGACCTTGTCGGGCAGCGCACCGGGTGCTGCAACCACATCGCCGCCGGTGACGTCTCCATCGCCGGCGTCAGGGATACCGTCACCGTCTTCCAGGCCGCCACCACCATCGACATCGTCGTCGCCCGTGCCGCCACCGACGCCGAAACCGTCACCGATCGTATCGCCCAGCACATCGCCCGCGACACCGCCGAGGATATCCGGCAGGCCGATGCCGCCGATGATGGTGATCCTCTGGAATGCGCCTTCCATGGTCCTGCCCTTTCGCCCCTCGCAGTGCGGTGTCGGCCGCGCTACCCGGTCCCAGATGGGGCTGCTTCGCCCGAGCCCCAGTCCCAATCCCCACTACGCACGATTCGCAAAATGCCCGGGCATGACGGCAGTTTCCACCTCTTTCCTCGCGCAGATCGCGAAGTGCTCCGAAACGTGACCGTTGGAGCATCCTGGCGATGCCTGCCTGGTCCACCCCTTGCGCACCCCCGGCGCATCCCCGGCGCGGTCTCGAAACGGCGCCGGGAACGCGAGGCAGCAGATGGGAGCATGGGTCAGGCGCGGCGGTCGAGGATAAACCGGCTTTGCGAGCGTCTGAGGGCATAGTCTCGCAGGGCCGTCCCCATCGGCAGGCGGAGGGCTTCGTGGATCGCTTCGCGGTCGAGACCGACATCTTCGAGGGTCCGGTCGTCGCGGTCGAGCATGCGGCGCAGGGCGGCGCGCTGGCGCTGATCTTCCATCCAGCGCAGGGCAGAGGTCGTCAGGATCGTCAGCATCGTCTTTCTCCTTCGGTCCGTTCGGCGCCCTCGATCCGGCGCTATGGGGACAGAGTGTGCGTGCCGATAAGTTCAGGCAAACTGATTTCATTGACATCGGACTTCAGCAACGCTTAAGTATCCGCATGAACCAGTTCGCCCCCCCTCCCCCGAGCGCCTCGCTCGATATCGATGTGCTGCGCAGCGTGATCGCCATTGCCGAGACCGGTGCGCTCACCCATGCCGCCGCCCGTGTCGGTCGGACGCCCGCCGCCCTGTCGATGCAGTTGAAAAAGCTCGAAGAGACGCTCGGTGCGAAGCTATTCGAGCGTGGCCGCGCCGGCATGGTGACAACGGAGGCCGGGGATCGGCTTCTGCCACATGCCCGCCGGATGGTGGCGCTCCAGCGTGAGGCGCTCGACGCTTTCCGCATGCCCGCGCTCTCGGGCACTGTCCGCTTGGGCGCGATTGATGACTATGCCGGATCGCGCCTGGCAGAGGTCCTCGCCGATTTCTCGCGCGCCTGCCCGGATGTGACCGTGAGCACCATGATCGGGTCGAGCGCGATGCTGGTGCCGATGCTGGAGCGGGGGGAGATCGACCTGGGGTTGATCACGCCGGGAGGGGCGGCTGATTGGTTGCCGGGTGACCGCGTGGTGCATGAAGAGCCCTTGGTCTGGGCGGCCTGCGAGGGAGGCGATGCCTGGACACGCACGCCGGTGCCGCTTGCGCTGGCGACGCCGGGCTGTCCCTGGCGACGGGTCTCGATGGAGGCGCTCGATCAGCTGACGGTGCCCTATCGCATCGCCTATCAGTCCGACTTCCTGGTGCCGCAGCGCGCGGCCGTGATGGCGGATCTGGCGGTCGCGCCCCTGCCGCGGAGCACGTTGCTGCCGGGGATGCGCGCGCTGCGTCCGTCGGAGGGTTTCGGCACCCTGGGGATCACCCGGATCGCGTTACGCCTGGCGCCGGAGGCGGCCGTGCCGGGCTCTGCGGTCGAGGCTTTGGCCGAGCGCATCGCCGAACGCGGCTGCGTGGCCGTATGAGCCAGGGCCTGGAGGGCGCGGTGGTCTTGGTCACCGGCGCTGGCGGCACGATCGGGCGCGCGGTGCTGGCGGCGCTGGGCCAAGCCGGTGCCATCGCCGTTGGGGCAGATCGCGCGCCAGGTCCGGGCATCGATCATGTGTTCGACGTCACGGACGAGGCGGGCTGGGCAGCGGCCGCGTCCGTCATCGACGGCGCGCACGGCCGGCTCGACGGGCTGGTGACCGCGGCCGGGATCATGCATGTCGCCGGGCTAACCGAGACGGCCTATACGGATTTCCAGCTTGTCATGGCGGTGAACGTCGATGGCACCTTCTTAGCGGCAAAGACCTGCTGGCCGCTTCTGCAGCGCGGCGCCGCGCCCTCGATCGTCACGCTCTCCTCCGTCTCGGGTCTGATCGGCGGGGCGAAGTTCATCGCTTATAATGCCTCCAAAGGCGCTGTGCGGATCATGACCAAATCTCTCGCGCTGGCCGGGGCGCGGGAGGCACCGCCGATACGAGCGAACAGCGTGCATCCGGCCTTTGTCGAGGGTGAGATGGTGGACGGGATTGCCGCACTGATGCGCGATCCGGCGACAGGGCATGACAAAATGCGCGCGATGGTGCCGATGGGGCGGTTTGCCGAGCCCCAGGAGATCGCGGCGGCGATCCTAGGCCTGCTCTCGCCGGCGAGCGCCTTTACGACGGGCGCCGAGATCGTGATCGATGGGGGCCTGACGGCCCAGTAGGCGAACCGAGCCATGGGCCATCGGTGGCGCCAAAGACGCCGTTTCAGACGAAGTGGCGGTCAACCGTGCGACGGATCGCCGGGATCACCACCAGCGTCATCGCCGGGACCATCACGCCGGTCATCAACAGGGTACGGAGCGGCATCGACAGATCGGGGGCGACCGAGCCGAGGCCCATGAGCAAGAGGGTTGCCGTCGGATAGACAGCGGCAAAATTGGCCAACACGAAGATGCCGTCCTTGAGGCGCATCGGAGACTCCATGAGTAGGGTGTTGCGCCGCAATATGCGTCAGCATTGCTGTCTCACAACCTGCATCTCTGCAAGGCCGCCTTGCACGCGCCTCCAGGGGGCGTGACGTCAATCACTGCACTGAAACGAATCGTTCCTATATCGGCGGGGTCCACACGGGTCTTGGAGGAAGGACGATGGCGCATTTCGCGCAGGCACAGCATGCACCGCTTTGGGCAACCCCCCGCATCAGGCGCTTTGCCTCGATCGCGGCCATCGCGGCCTGCCTCGTGGCCGTGTCCGTCGAGGCTGGGGAGGCTGCGCGTAAAGTCTATACCGCACCCCAACCCACCTATGTGATCAACGGCATGCCCGCCTCCCCGTCGCAGAGTGCGGCGATGGCGGCGGCGGGGCTTGAGCCCGGCGCCTATGTCGTGGATCGCATCGCAGGGCCGCATCCGCGTCTGCGCCTCGTCTGGCAGGCGCATCCCGAGCGGACCTGAGCGCGCCGTCGGCGCTGAGTTAGCCCTGCGCCCTTGCGTCGGCGCGCCAACACGCGTATCTCCGCCCCACATCGCGGTGGCCTCGCCATCCGGCGGGGTCCTCCGGGGTCCTCGGCGGCGCCATTGGCCGCCAAAACGGATCACGGGAGGGCGCATGGCGAACCTCGTCGCCAAGGCACCGATCGACCAACGACTGGCCGAGATCGTGCGACCCACTGTTGAAGGCATGGGCTTCGGCCTGGTGCGCCTGCGCCTGATGAGCGGCAAGCGCACGACAGTGCAGATTATGGCCGAGCGCCCGGACGGGACGATGGAGATCGAGGATTGCGCGAGCCTTAGCCGCGCGCTCTCCGCCGCCCTCGACGTGGATGATCCGATCGACGGGCAGTACACGCTCGAGGTCTCCTCGCCCGGGATCGACCGGCCGCTGACGCGGCTTGAGGACTTCGACCGCTGGGAGGGCTTTGAGGCCAAGCTCGAGACCGAGGAGATGATCGAGGGGCGCAAGCGCTTCAAAGGCATCCTCGCCGGCGTCGAGGGCTCGGAGGTTCTGATCGAGATCGAGGAGGGCACCATCGGGCTCGAGTTCGACTGGCTGGCCGACGCCAAGCTGGTGCTGACCGATGATCTGGTGCGCGAAAGCCTGCGCCGCGGCGGCAAGGCCGGCCAGGCGGAATTCGATGAGGACGCCTTCGACGAGATCGTCGAGGAAGAGGATGAAGACGGTGAGATCCCCGGGGCGGAGCACCCGGTACGGATGAACGGAGACGCTTGATATGGTGAGCGCCAACAAGCTCGAGCTGCTGCAAATCGCCGATGCGGTCGCGCGGGAAAAACTGATCGATCGCGAGCTGGTGCTGGAGGCCATGGAAGACAGCCTCGGCAAGGCCGCCCGCTCGCGCTATGGCGCCGAGTACGACATCCGCGCCTTCATCGACCGCAAGTCGGGCGAGATCAACATGAGCCGCGCGATGGAGGTGGTCGAGGCGGTGGAGAACCACTTCACCGAGATCCAGCTCGAAGAAGCGCGGCTGAAGAACCCCGAGGCGGAGATCGGCGACTTCGTGACCGATCCGCTGCCGCCCATGGATTTTGGGCGCATCGCCGCGCAGACCGCCAAGCAGGTCATCGTGCAGAAGGTGCGCGATGCCGAGCGCGAGCGGCAGTATGAGGAGTACAAGGACCGGGTCGGCGAGATCATCAACGGCCAGGTCAAGCGCGCCGAATATGGCAATGTGATCGTCGATCTCGGTCGTGCCGAGGGCATCATCCGCCGCGACCAGCTGATCCCGCGCGAGGCCTATCGCGTGGGTGACCGCGTGCGTGCCTATGTGCGCGAGGTGCGTCGCGAGGCCCGCGGGCCGCAGATCTTCCTCTCCCGCACGGCGCCGGAGTTCATGGCGAAGCTCTTCGGGATGGAAGTGCCGGAGATCTATGACGGCATCATCGAGATCAAGGCGGTCGCCCGCGATCCCGGGTCCCGCGCCAAGATCGGCGTGATCTCCTACGACAACGCGATCGATCCCGTGGGTGCCTGCGTCGGTATGCGCGGCTCACGCGTGCAGGCGGTCGTCTCCGAGCTGCAGGGCGAGAAGATCGACATCATCCCTTGGATCGACGATGCGGCGACCTTCATCGTGAATGCGCTGCAGCCGGCCGAAGTGGTCAAGGTCGTCATGGACGACGATGCCCAGCGCATCGAGGTCGTGGTGCCCGACGAACAGCTCTCCCAGGCCATCGGCCGGCGCGGGCAGAACGTGCGGCTGGCGAGCCAGCTCACGGGCTGGGACATCGATATCATGACCGAGGCCGAAGAATCGGAGCGGCGCCAGCAGGAGTTCAACGAGCGCAGCCAGATGTTCATGGAAGCGCTGGATGTGGACGAAATGGTCGCCCAGCTGCTCGTCTCGGAGGATTTCTCGACGCTGGAGGAGGTCGCCTTCGTCGAGCTCGAGGAGCTGGCGGCCATCGATGGCTTCGACGAGGAGACGGCCGAGGAGCTGCAGCTGCGCGCCCGCGATAAGCTGGAGGAGGTGAACCAGGCCGCCATCGCCAAGGCGCGAGAGCTTGGCGCCGAGGACGACCTGATGACCTTCGAGGGGCTCACCCCTCAGATGCTGGTGGCGCTCGCCGAGGACGGTATCAAGGATCTGGCCGAGTTCGCCCGCTGCGCGGATTGGGAACTGGCCGGCGGCTACACCACCATCGACGGCAAGCGCGTGAAGGAAGACGGCCTGCTCGAGGCCTTCGACATCAGCCAGGAGGAAGCCCAGTACCTGGTGATGAAGGCGCGCCTGCAGGTCGGGATGATCGACGAAGAGGAGTTCATTGCTGCCACCACCCCCTCCGAGGAAGCGTCTGATGAGGATGCGCTCCAGGAGATGTCCACCGAACACGCGACCGCCGAAAGCCTCTTCGGCGCGCCGGCGCGTTGAGGCCATGAGAGGCTCGAGGTGGAGGGCGCGGTGGCACGCGGCGGCAGGGCAAAGGACCGGGACGCCCCGGAACGGCGCTGTATTGCCAGCGGCGCGAGCGGTCCGACTGCGCGGCTGATCCGCTTCGTGCTCTCGCCCGAGGGCACGGCGGTCCCGGATCTCGCGGGCAAGCTGCCCGGGCGCGGCGCTTGGTTGACGGCGGAGCGCGCCGCGGCCGAGCGCGCGGTGAAGAAGCGGCTCTTTTCCCGTGCCTTTCGCCAGCCCGTCGTGGCGGCGGAGGGTCTGCCTGATCTGCTGGAGACGCTGCTGGCACGCCGGCTCGTCGACACCGTGGCGCTGGCGCGCAAGGCCGGCCAAGCGGTCACTGGGTTCGAGAAAGTGCGCGAGCGGTTGCGCCGTGGCCCCGCGCTGATGCTGACCGCGCGCGAGGCAGCGGCGGATGGGCGGCGGAAACTGCGACGGATTGCGCCGGATGCGCCGGAAATCGCGCTGCTGACGCAGGCGGAATTGGGTTTGGCTTTTGGACGCGAGTTTGCCATACATGCCGCGCTCGACGCGGGCGGTATCGCGGACCGTGCTCTTCACGAGGCCGACAGGCTGAGAGGGTTCCGTGCGGCCCCGACCTTTGCGGTTGCAGAGGATCTCGTGCCTGTCGCAAGCGAAGACGGCAAGACGGGGGCAGGATGCCCCTCCGAGGGTGATTGATGAGCGAGACGAATAGCGGCGACGGTAAGGGCGGACGCGGTGGGCGCGGGCCCGGTGGTGGGGCAGGCGGTGGCCGGGGGCCAGTGCGTCAGAACCTCGGTCGTGGCCGCTCGACCTCCGTGGTCGTGGAGAAAAAGCGTACGAAGCGGATCGTGCAGCCCGGCAGCACCGGCGCGGCCGGCAGCGGGGGTGCGTCCTCTGCGAGTGCCGGCAGCGGTGCCGCCTCGCCTCAGGGTGACGGTGAGCAGCGTCGGGTCACGCTAAAGCCCCGCAGCGAAGCGGGTGGCGCAGCACGCGGTGCGGCCCCGGCGGCAGGCGGCGGGCGCGGGGCGGCGGCAAGCGGCGGCCCTCGGGCCGAGCGTTCTGGTGCAGGTGGCGGTACTGGTGGCGGTGAACGCCAGGGCCAGCGCGCGGGTCGGGGGAAGATGCTGAACTCCCTGTCGGAGGAGGAATACTCCCGCCGGCTCGAGGCGATCAAACAGGCCAAGCGCGACGAGGAGATCCGGCGCCGGGCCGAGGAGGAGGCCGCCAAGAAGCGCGCCGCCTTGGAAGCGGCCCATAAGGCCGAGGAAGAGGCCCGTGCCAAAGAGGAGGCCGAGCGTCGCGCTGCCGAGGAAGCCGAGCGCGCCAAGGCCGAGGCGGAGGCTGCAGCGGAGAAGGCGGCTGCGGACGCCAAGGCCGCGGAGCAGGCCTCCGCCGCCGAGGTAACCGCGCGCTCTCCGGAGGAAGAGCGCCAGCACCGCGCCGAGGAGGAGGCCCGCAAGCGCATTGCCGCCGCCGAGGCGCGCAAGGCCGAGATCCTGGCCAAGAACCCTGCCGCGGCCGAGACCGTGGAGCGGGCTCGCGAGGCGGAGCGCGAAGGCGCGCGTCCGCGCCCGGCCGCCAGCGCGCCGGCAGGCGGGGCGCCCGCTGGGCCTGGCCCCGGCCGGATGCCGGAACGCGAGGACGATGGCGGCCGCCGCGGCGCGGCCAAGCGCCCGACGCCGACGCGCGGGCGCGGCGATGAGAAGCGGCGGACCGGCAAGCTCACCATCTCGAAGCTGTCTGAGGACGGTGAGGGCGGGCGCCAGCGCTCGCTTGCCTCTATGCGCCGCCGTCAGGAGCGCGCGCGCGGCAAAGGCGGGCGTGGCGGCGAGCCGCGTGAGAAGGTTATCCGCGATGTGAAGATCCCGGAGGCGATCACCGTTCAGGAGCTCGCCAACCGGATGGCCGAGCGTGTGGCCGATGTCATCAAAGCCCTCATGAAGAACGGCATGATGGCGACGCAGAACCAGTCCATCGATCAGGACACGGCTGAGCTTCTCGTCGAGGAGTTCGGCCACCGGGTGACGCGTGTCTCCGAGTCGGATGTCGAGGAGGTGATCAACGTCGCCGAGGATGCCGAGGAGAACCTGGAGGCGCGCGCCCCGATCGTGACCATCATGGGCCATGTCGACCACGGCAAGACGTCGCTGCTCGATGCGCTGCGCAAGACCAATGTGGTGGCGGGCGAGGCCGGCGGGATCACTCAGCATATCGGCGCCTATCAGATCACGACCGACAGCGGCGCGCCGATCACCTTCCTCGACACACCGGGCCACGCGGCCTTCACCTCCATGAGGGCGCGGGGGGCGAACGTCACTGATGTGGTCATCCTGGTGGTCGCCGCCGATGACAGCGTGATGCCGCAGACGGTCGAGGCGATCAGCCATGCTAAGGCCGCCAAGGTGCCCATGATCGTGGCGATCAACAAGATCGACCGCCCGGCCGCGGATGCCAACAAGGTGCGCACCGAGCTGTTGCAGCACGAGGTGATCGTCGAGGAGATGTCGGGCGACGTGCTCGATGTGGAGGTCTCGGCCATCACCGGCCAGGGGCTCGACACGCTGGTGGAGAACATTGCGCTGCAGGCGGAGCTGCTCGAACTCAAGGCCAATCCGAAGCGTGCGGCCGAGGGCGCGGTGATCGAGGCCAAGCTCGATGTGGGCCGCGGGCCCGTGGCGACGGTGCTGGTCCAGCGCGGGACGCTGCGCAATGGCGACATCTTCGTCGTCGGAGAGCAATGGGGCCGCGTCCGGGCGCTGATCAACGATCAGGGTGAACGGGTGAAGGAAGCGGGTCCCTCGGTGCCGGTCGAGGTGCTGGGGCTGCAGGGCACGCCTGAGGCGGGCGATACGCTCAACGTGGTCGAGGACGAGGCCAAGGCCCGCGAGATCGCGGATTATCGCCAGCGCAAGGCGCGTGAGGCGCAGGCTGCGAAGGGCGCTCGGACGACGCTCGATCAGCTCTTGGCCCAAGCCAAGGCGGATGAGGACGTCAAAGAGCTGCCGATCCTGGTGAAGGCCGATGTGCAGGGCTCGACCGAGGCGATCGTCCAGGCGCTCGAGAAAGTCGGCAACGAGGAGGTGCGCGTGCGCGTGCTGCACTCGGGCGTCGGCGCGATCACAGAGTCGGACGTCACCCTGGCCGAGGCCTCGAAGGCGCCGATTATCGGGTTCAACGTGCGCGCCAATGCGCCCGCGCGGGAGGCGGCGAACCAAAAGGGCGTCGAGATCCGCTATTACTCGATCATCTACGACCTGGTGGACGACATCAAACAGGCCGCCTCTGGCCTGCTCTCGCCGGAGGTCCGCGAGACCTACCTGGGCTACGCCGCGATCAAGCAGGTCTTCAAGGTCTCGGGCGTCGGGAAAGTGGCGGGCTGCGAGGTCACGGACGGGTTGGCGCGGCGCTCGGCCGGCGTGCGCCTCTTGCGTGACAACGTGGTGATCCACGAGGGCAAGCTGAAGACGCTGAAGCGCTTCAAAGATGAGGTGCAGGAAGTCCGTGCGGGCCAGGAATGCGGGATGGCCTTTGAGAACTACGAGGACATCCGCGAGGGCGATGTGATCGAGATCTTCGAGACCCAGGAGCTCGAGCGCACGCTCTGAGCCTCGCGCGCGGGAACCCACCCGGGCCGAGGCCCGCCCTCCCAGGCAGCCAAGGCGCATGGCGGCAACGGCCGTGGGCGCCCGCCCACCCGGGCGGGCCTCGGCCCGGGCGTGTCGTTGGGGCATCCCGTCGAGCCGCGGCTTCTTCTGGATGATCAGGCTTGGGGGCTTTAAGGGCGCTTTTGAGCCCGTTGCCTCGGCAGGGTAGTGCCATTTGAGTATTGGGGTGCTGCGGCGGCAGAGGGCGGTCGAGGAGTAGAGGGCATGGCGATGCGGGACTTGCCGTCACTGCGCGCCCTGATGATGCTCCGCGCGCTCGGCGAGCACGGGCGGATGGTGGATGCGGCGGCGAGCTTGGGCGTCACCGAGAGTGCCGTCAGCCATCAGCTGCGGCAGTTGGAGGATCGGCTGCGTGTGCGTCTCGTCGATCGCGGCGCGGGCCCCCTGACGCTGACCGATGAGGGGCTGCGCTATCTGGCTCGGATCGGGCCCGCACTCTCCGAGATCGAGGCGGCGACGGCGGCGCTGCAGCCCGGCGATGGCCGCAAGACGGTACGCCTGACGCTGCCCCCCTCTTTCGCCGCCACCTGGCTCATCCCGCGGCTTCCCCGCTTTGAGGCGGCGCATCCGGAGATCGGGCTCGATCTGGTGCTGACGACGCAGCCCTTGGACCTAGCGCGCGAACGGATCGAGCTTGCAATCCGGTATGGGCGTGGGCCCTGGCCAGGGTTGGTATCGCGCCATTTGCTCGACGACCGCGCCACGCCTGTGGCCGCACCGGGGCGACTGCCGGAACCGCCACCGCCGCTCGGGCCCGCCCCCTTGCCTGCTGGGCTTCGGCTCCTCGTCAATCGCGCCATTCCGGCCGAATGGGAGGAATGGGCGCGGGCCCGCGGTGTTGCGCCTCCCGCGCTCGACGAGGCGCTCTGGTTCGATACGCAGGAGCAGGTGGTGCAGGTGGCGGAGGCTGGGCATGGGCTTGCCCTGGGGCGGACACCCTATATCGACGCGCGCCTCGCCGAGGGTCGGTTGGTGGCGCCCTATGGGGCCGCCGGGCCCACGGGGGCGGCCTATTACCTGTGCCATGCTGAGGGTGTTGCGCCCGTAGCGGCGGCGCTCAGGCTGGCCGATTGGCTGCTGTCGGAGGCACAGACTTGAAGATCTCTCAAGTCATCTGCAGTTTTTCCCCTTTGCCGCACGCCGACTGACGAGCCATCTCTGCGTCAACGGAGCGCGCGAGGGCGCTCAGGAGATAGGAGAGACGAGATGGACCGCATCACCACGCCCACTGCCGACCGCCAGGTAACGATCGCCGATCTCAGTTTCCTCAAGCCGCAGGACAGCAAGCCCGTGTTTCATAGTCAGGCCTTCACCGGGGGGCCGGCGCGGTTCTTCTTCGAGATGGAGACCCATGGGATGCCGGTCGTCGATATGCGCCCCGATGCAGGGCGCTTTACCCTCGACCGCGAAGGGTTTGCGTTGCGGAGGCGGCCGACGGCGGTTGCCGATCTCTACGACGATGCGGCCGTGGGCTCGACCTATTACGACGAGATCCGCGCGCTTTTGGCCGAGGAATATGGGGCGAGCCAGGTCGCGATCTTCGATGCGACGCGCCGGTCGGATGGGGGCTCGGGCGCTGCGAATGCCGATGGGAAGCGCGGCGTCGCGAGCCGCATCCATGTGGACTACACGGCCAAGAGCGGGCCGCAGCGGGCGCGCGATGTCTTGGGCGATGCGACGGTCGATCGGCTGCTCGCCAAAGGGGCGCGCGTGATCCAGGTGAATGTGTGGCGTCCGATCACGGGGCCTGTGA
Organism: Pseudomonadota bacterium; assembly: GCA_039026635.1. GTDB lineage: Bacteria > Pseudomonadota > Alphaproteobacteria > Rhodobacterales > Rhodobacteraceae > Thermohalobaculum. The sequence continues at coordinate 506 of JBCCLX010000061.1, read as the reverse complement.
GGCGCTCACCCCTCGCACTCGCGGATGCGACGACGGTGCGGCAGCAGGATTTGGTGGCGACGGATCAGGTCTTTCCGGATCGCGTGGGCGAGATCTACCACCTCCACCACGACCCGGCGCAGCGCTGGTTTTTTGCGCCCGAGATGACCCGGGACGAGGTGCTGCTTATCAAAGGGTGGGACAGCGATGCGACCAAGGCGCAGTTCACACCGCATACGGCCTTTGCGCTGCCTGATCAGGATGCTGCAGCGGCGCGGGAGAGCATCGAGGTCCGCACCATCGTCGTGATCGAGTAAAGGTCGGCACTGCCGCAACCCAGCCATTGCTTGCGCGACTGTGAAGCCGTAGGAAGCCGCCCTCCGAGCGGAAGGGTAGAGCGATGGCGCGGGAAAGGACGGGTGAGAGTGGGCGCGGTCCCTCGCAGCGGCAGCTGCGAGCGGGAGAGCTCGTGCGGCGCGCCCTCTCCGAGATCCTGCTGCGCGGCGATCACCACGATCCCGATCTCG
>JBCCLX010000060.1:0-15194 GCA_039026635.1 Pseudomonadota bacterium | reverse complement strand
GACGCCAGCCAGGTGATGGGCGGCACGGTCCTTGATCCGCTCGACCGGCTGCAGGGCCACTTCGCGCTCATGCGCCATCCAGCGCCGCGCAAGGCGCTGTTTCTCGGTCTCGGCACTGGGGCGACGCTGGCGGCTGCGGCAGGTCATCAGCAGATCGAGGCGGAGGGAGTCGAGCAGCTCGGCGAAGTCATCGCGCTGCTTCCCGCGTTTCCCGAGACCACCGAGGACCTGTTCCGCGCGGGCCGGCGGATCGAGATCACGCAGGCCGATCCCCGCCTCCGCATCCGAACGGGCACCGAGCGCTACGACGTGATCCTGGCCGATATCCACCATCCGGCGCGCGAGGGTGTGGGGATGCTCTATACGGTCGAGCACTTCGAGGCGATCCGACAACGGCTCGATGATGATGGGCTCTTCGTGCAGTGGCTACCGCTGCATCAGCTCGATCTGCCGACGCTCAAGCTCATCATCCGGAGCTTCATGGAGGTGTTTCCCGACGCGCGTCTCTCAATGGGGAACCTCGATCCAACGACGCCCGTTCTCGCTCTCGAGGGTTGGGTGCAGAAGAGACCGCCGCGGCTGAGCGATCTCATCGATCGCACCATTTCCTCGGAGCTTGCGCGTGAGCTGGGCGAGATCGGGCTCGATACGCCCTTCGCCCTCTTCGGTGGGTTTCTCGCCGGGCCGGTCGCGCTGGCGGATTTTGCTGGGGAGGGCCCGCTCAACACCGATGACCACCCGCGGGTGGTCTTTGAGGCGGCTCGAAGCGTCTATGCTCCCCTCGATCCGGCCATCGACCGGCTGCTCACGCTCGTGCGCAGCTTCGCCCCGAAAGCCGTCGATGCACTCAACTTCGTCGGCACGCCAGACCCCATTGGCCTTGCCGTCCGCTTCGAGCGGTACTGGCAGGCGCGCAATGCTTTCCTAGGGCTCAGCACGCGGATCGGGGTGACCGGGGATCCGGCGGTCGATGCACGGCAGCTTGCGCCTGTGCTCGTCCAGATCGTGGCGCAGAGCCCGGACTTCACGCCTGCTTACCTGCCCGCGGTCGCCATCGCCCGCGCTGTGGCGCCCAGTGACCCCGTGCTCGCAACTCAGATCCTGAGCGATCTGGTGCAGTTGGCGCCAGAGCAGGCTGAGGCGGGGGTCGTTCTCCGTGAACTGCAGGCGCGGCAGCAGGGGCAGTGAAGGCTCAGACAGAGACGACGAGGGCGAAGACGATCGTCCCGGCTGCGCCAAACCAGCTGCCGATCACACGCTGACCGAGGCGCACCTCGCTGCGCCAGGCCGCGAGCGCTGTACTGATCGCGATCGCCATGGTGCCGAGGAAGGTGCCGACGATCAGAACGCCGCCGCCATAGAGGATCCAATCAACCCGTGCAGGAATGGCTGCTATCCCGTTCGAGAGCCCCAGGATCGCGCCGGCCACCCCAGCGAAGGCTGCCAAGAGCGCGCCTGGCATTCGTACCGCGGCGGCGGCAGCAAGGCCCGCGAGCCCGATGCAGAGCGCGGTACCGGCCGCAGCCTCGCTCGTCAGCGCCATGCCGGGACCGAGAACGGCAAGGAGCAGGCCGAGGAGCAGGCCCAGAGGCAGCGTCGCGAGGCTCCAGCGGGCGCTCTCGGGCCGCTGCATGCCGGCCAGCGCGCCGAGGGCAAGAAGGAGCGAGACATCCGCAGGCGCTGTGGCCAGGTGCAGGACGCCCCCGTAGAAATCGCCGAACTCCACGCCGACGAGATGCGCCGCCGCCGGTGTTGGCACAAGCAAGAGCGCACCAATGGCGACGGCGAGAGGATACCGGCCCGTGCCGCAAGCCCTCACGCAGCGGTGCCGGCCAGGAACACGAGGCCGAGCAGGGCGATCAGCGCGCCGCAGCCGCGCACGACCTTGGGTCCCAGATCGCGCCAGTCGTTGAGAAGGCCGATGCCGATGCCGATAAGGTGCAGGGACCCGGTCGCCAGGATGAACCCAAGCGCATAGGGCAGCGGCGCGGCGGCATGGGGCAGCTCTGTGCCATGGGCATGGCCGTGCATCATCGCAAAGGCGGCGATGAGGGCGACCGCCACCCAAACCGGCGCTTTCCAGGCAGCCACGATCGCGGCACCGAGCACCACGCCCGAGAGCGCAATGCCGACCTCAACCCCCGGGAGCGGCATCCCAAGAATGGCCAGCAGGCCCCCGAGCGCCATGAGCATCGGAAAGAGGACCGGCAGCGCGATGAGGAGCGGCATGCCGAGCTGCGCCCCCCAAAGCCCCACCGCAATCATCGCGATCAGGTGGTCAAGACCCAGTAGCGGATGCATCACGCCGCTCATGAACCCATCGGTCTCATGCCCGCCTGCATGGGCCGCGGCCAGTTCCGGGGCGAGGGCGAACGCCAGGGCAACGGGCACGGCCGCGGTGACGGCTCTAGAGCGGATCATCATCAGGCTCCCATCAAGACAGCGACACGGTCGAAGAACCAAAAAGCCCCGATGGCCCCTATCCCGTAGGCGGGCACGAGCCGGCTCCAGGACGGCCAGGATACGCGCATCACATGATAGGCCCATCCGAGCATCAAGACAGCGAGAACAAAAGCGATCTGCCCCAATTCGACGCCTAGGTTGAAGGCGAGGAGTGCCATGGGCACCGCGCTCTCGGGTAGTCCTAGGCCGACCAGCGCGGTGGCGAAGCCGAGGCCGTGGAGCAGGCCGAAGAGGAATGAGACCGCCCAGGGGTAGCGCAACGTGAGCGTCGCTTCGCCACGGTGGGCTTTGATGATCTCGATGCCCACGAAGACGATGGAGAGCGCGATGAGCGCGTTCACATAGCGCTCCGACACGCCAAGGTGGCCGAAGGCGACGGCACCGAGCGTCACGGTATGGGCCAGAGTGAAGGCCGTAATCGTCTTGAAGAGCTGCCAGCCACCGCGCGCGATCCAGACGAGACCGAGCACGAAGAGCAGGTGGTCGACGCCAAGCAGAATGTGCTCGATCCCGATCTGGAGATAGGCGTAGCCCACCCGCAGCAGTCCGGCCCAGCTCTCGGCAGAGAAGCTGGGACGCACGAGGGCGGTGGGCTCGGCCGGTGTAAGGGTGAAGACCCGCGTACCGCCGTCGAGATCATGGAGCTTGAACATGGCCGCGGATTGGCCCGCCCCGATACCCTCGAAACCGAGCGCGCCCACCAGCCCCGTTTCGCCGCAATCGAGAACGGGGCCCTCGAGCACGCAGTGTTCGGGGAAAAGGGGTTGGAGCGACGCGCCGTAGTCGGTGCTAGGCCGCATCTCCCAAGTCATGGTCCAGCGCTGCTCATCAAGCGCATGCAGGCTGATCACGGCCAGTTCCGTCACATGCGCACGGGCGGCAGGACCAACCCCGCCGCTCAGAACGACGGCAAGGATGGCGAAGAGGAACAGGCGGGGGATTGCCGCGGCCCCCGGGCGGGTCATTGCGCTGCCTGGGCTGCACCGGCCGCCGCTTGCGCCGCGCCCTCGCCTGCCTTCTCCTCATTGAAGATCAGGCCGGGATCGATGGGATCGGCTTCGGTGCGATAGCGTGCTTGGATCGCCTCGAAACTCGCTTTCGCCTGGCGCGAGAGTGCGTCTTTGCGCCATTGGGCTTCGGCCTCGTCGCGCACCTCCTCGAAGGGGGGGACATAGCCGTCATCTGCCCCGCCGTTCCGCACCACTTGCCAGCCTCTTGGGGAGGGTACGGCCCGCCAGCGCCGCACCTCTCCCTCCAGGATCGCACCGACGAAATCTGCCCCGAAGGTTTGGTTCAGCTGGGCGAGCGGGCGACGGTGCATGGCGATCGGGATCCTGCCCTGGGGGGCGATGTCTTCGGCCTGTGCGCCCGCCTCGAGCCGTTCGACGAGGGCGACGGCATCCGCCTCGGTCGCATCCACCTGCAGCATCTGAAAGCTCAGCGTCTCGGGATAGGTGAAGACCTCGGCATTGCTCTCGTACCACGCCCGAACCACGTCCTCGGGGGGGTTGGCGACCTCGATGCCAGCATAGATCATCAGCCGGACGCGCTGGGCCAGGCGTTCGCGCACCATCTGATCGCCCTCGTCCAGGCGCAGCGCCCGCGCCTCCCGCACCAACACTTCGCTCTGGACATAGCTGCGGATCAGCTCGTCCATTTCGTCGGCGCGCGGCAGGCGGTTGCGCCCCTCCCGGAAAAGTCCAGCCAGCTCTCGCTGAACCTGGGCATCGACGCGGATGACGAAGGGGTCGTCCGCCTCAACCGTTGTGCCGCGATCGAGCGCGAAGAGGATGAGCCCGATGACGCAGAATTGGGCGAGCGGTTCGCGACGCAGGATGGCGAGGACGCGCGCCGAACCCCGGCTCAGTCCCGATCCGATCCTCGCGAAAAGATGCCTCACGCCATCGCCCTCTGGCCGCTTCTTCAAAGCCCGCGCCCGCTATGATAGCGCCACGGAGCGCGAAAGGAGACATGTCCTCGTCGCTCTTCGAGGGGGTTTCTTGGGGAACGGCTCGGCTGTTGTAACCGTTGGCGACGTTGGGGCCGGGCCTTCTAGAGGCTCCGTGCAGTCGGGGGCTTTCGCCCGCGATCTTCCGATGGTGGCGGGTTAGTCGCCTGGGTCGCTCCTTGTACCGTGCGAGCCCTGATCCGGGCCCGGTAGCGGCTCGGTGTTTCGCCGGTACGCTCACGATAGAAACGACTGAAGTAACCGAGATCCGTGAAGCCCAGCGCCTCCGAGATTTGGGAGATCGGCCAGGGCGTGTACGCCAGCTTCCGGTTTGCCTCCTGCACCAGGCGATCATGCACGATCTGAAGGGGGCTGCGGCCTGCCATGCTGCGACAGTCGCGCGTTAGCTGAGACTTCGATGTCCCCACCGCGCGCGCATAGTCCCCGGCATGCCAGCCCTCGGTGAAGTGCTGCTCGACCAAGGCCAGGAACTCGCTGACCCGTTTCTCCGACTTCTGCTGCTCGGCGAGCGGGCTGATCTGGTCGAGGGTCTCCGCTCGTCCGCGGGCTCCCCAAACCATGATCAGTTCCAACAGCGTCTGCAGCGCTCGCCGCCGCTCCGGACGGTGGCCTCGATACTCGTCATGCAGGTCGTCGATCAGACCGGAGAGGCGTTCGAAGGGACGATTGCCGCCTCGAAGCAAGAGCGGCGCGACCGTCATGCTGAGAAGCAGATCATCACCCTGCAGGCCTTCGATGGGGATGGTCGTCACGGTTCCGGAGACTTTCGGCGAGAAATGGAAGCCGTGCACGACGCGGGGAGGCACGAAGAGCACCGCAGGCGCCGGCACGCGCGTCGTCGCGCCATCCAATTCGACGCCCACATCGGTGGTCTGAAAATGCATGATTTGGAACAGATCGTGATGGCGATGGGGCTGGATCCGCCAGTCATGATGCTGGCTCCTATCCTTAAGCGTTTCCACATGGATCAGGTCCGGAAGCCCGGTCTGCTGCGCCTCGCCATAGAGCCGGAAACTCGGAATGCTCGCCTCTACGAGTGCTCTCATGCAAACAGCCCCGGTTTCCTCATGCGCCGATTGTGCAAATGATAGCGTCGAACGTCCATGGTGCTGAAGCGGGGCCGTTGCTACGCCCTCAGCACAAGTCGCAATGACATAGATCAAGAAAGGGAGGTCCATCATGGTTACACGCCGCGCGTTTCTGGGCACGACGGCCGCTGCCGCGGGGGCGCTTGCCGCCCCGCATCTCGCGAAAGCGGCCGAGTTCACCTTCACGATCCATCATTTCCTGAGCCCGAAAGCGCCTGCTCAGAGCAAGCTGATCGAGCCCTGGGCCGAGCGCGTGACCGCCGCCTCCGACGGGCGCATCGCCTTTGAGATCTTCCCGTCGATGGCGCTCGGTGGAAAGCCGCCGGAGCTTTACAATCAGGTCCGCTCAGGGGTTGCCGATATCGTCTGGACCCTGCCCGGCTATACGCCAGGCGTGTTTCCGCGCCTCGAGGTCTTTGAGCTGCCGACTGTGCATGGCGGCAGCGCGGCGGTGACGACGAAGGCGATCCAGGACGTGATGCCCCTGCTCGCGGGCGATCTCGGCGATGTGAAACCGCTCCTGATCCACACCCATGCGGGCAATGCGCTGCATCTTGTGAACAAGGACGTCAATGGTCCCGCCGATGTGGCCGGGCTCAAGCTGCGCAGCCCCTCGCGCACTGGCGTCTGGATGCTCGAGACCTGGGGTGCTGAGCCCGTGGGACTGCCCGTGCCCGCCCTGCCCCAGGCGCTCTCGAAGGGCACGATCGATGGGGCGCTCATCCCCTTTGAGGTGGCTATCCCGCTCAAGATCGCGCAGCTTGCCGCCTATTCGGTGGAGTTGGCGGGCGGGCGCCGCTTCGGCACCGCCGCCTTCATGTTCGCAATGAACCAGGAGCGCTTCGCCGCGCTGCCGGCAGATCTGCAGGCCGTGATCGACGCGCATTCTGGGGCCGCGCTCGCGGGTGAGATCGGGGCCGCTTGGGACGCGATCGAGCCCATTGGCAAGAAGATCGCGACCGATCAGGGCCGGACTGTGAAGACGCTCTCGCCTGAGGCCTCGGCCGAGTTCGATGCGCTGCATGAGAGCTTGACCGGGCGCTGGCTCGAGGAGGTGGCGGGCAAGGGCATCGATGGCGATGCGCTGCTGGCCGCGGCCCTCGATGCGATGAAGGCGCATAGCGCCTGAGCGCTCCTCAGCCTCCACCGCGACGACCGGTGGAGGCGCCAATCTGGTGTTCCCGATGATCCGGCTTGTCCGCTCCCTCTGCTGGTGGTGCGCGATCCTGGGCGGCGTGCTCTTGGGCCTCGTCGTATTGGTGACCGTCATCAACGTTGGCGGTTTCGTGCTCAACGCCTTCGCGCGCCTCTTCGATCGCACGGTCCCGGGGCTGCCGGGCTATGAGGATGCGGTCTCGATGCTCGTGGGTCTCGGCGCGCTCCTGATGCTGCCCTGGTGCCAGCTCCAGCGCGGGCATGTGAGCGTCGATCTTTTCACGACCCTCCTGTCCGAGCACGCGCTCGGTTGGCTTACGCGGATAACGGACGCGATCATGGGCTGTCTGGCGGCGTTCCTGGCGGCGATGTTGGTCGAGGGGATGCTCAGCTACCGTGCGGACGGGATCCGCACCCCTGTCCTCGAATGGCCGATTTGGCCCTTCATGGTGCCGGGTGTCCTGGCGCTCACGCTCTGGGCTGTGGCGGCCTTCATGCTGGCGATCGAACCAAACTCCGACGGGGACGCGCCATGAACGAGCGTGAGCTTGTGGGCGCCGGTGCGGTCGCAGTGCTGTTCCTGCTGATCATGCTGCGGGTGCCCGTGGCGCTGGCGATGATCGGCACCTCGGTGGGCGGCGCCTATGTGTTGAGCGAGGTTGCGCCGTTTCTCCGCTTTGGCCCCTATCTCTCGCAGTTCACGACGGCCTTCTGGAACATCGTCTCCAACTACGACCTCTCGGTTGTGCCGCTCTTCATCTTGATGGGGTTCCTCGCCTCCGAGGCGCGGCTCAGCCACGACCTGTTCCACGGGCTCAATGCGCTGGTTGGGCGCCTGCGGGGCGGCGTGGCGATTGCGACGATCGCGGCCTGTGCGGGCTTCGGCGCCGTTTCGGGCTCCTCGCTCGCAACGGCGAGTACCATGGCTAAGATCTCGCTGCCCGAACTGCGGCGCCTGCGTTACCAAGAGGGATTGGCGACCGGCGTCTTGGCGGCCGGTGGGACGCTCGGCATCCTGATCCCGCCCTCGGTGGCGCTGGTCATCTATGCCATCGTCGTCGAGGCGTCGATCATCGAGATGTTTCAGGCCGCCGTCCTGCCGGGCCTGCTCGCCGTCATCGTGTTCATGATCGTCGTGCAGGTGCTGGTGGCCCGCCGCCCCGAGATCGCGCCCAGGGCCGAGCCCCTGCCGGTCGAGGCCCAACGCCGTGCGGTCCTCCGCCTCATCCCGGTGCTGGCCATCTTCGGCGCCATGATCCTCGGCCTTGGCCTCGGTCTCTTCACGCCCACCCCCGCAGCCTCGGTCGGCGCTTTCATCATCGCGCTCTATGGCCTCCTCGCGCCTGGGCGCACGCTGCGGTTGACCGGTATGGCGAGCGCCGTTTTGGCGACCGCCAAGACGGCCGGCATGATCTACCTGATCCTGTTTGCGGCCGACATGCTGAAGGGCTTCTTCGCGCGGACCGGCCTGCCCGCGACGCTCAGCACGATGGCGGGCAGCAGCGGGCTCGATCCCTACACGGTGATCCTCATCCTGCTCCTCGTGCTGATCCTGCTCGGCTGCTTCATGGAGTCCCTCTCCATGATCCTCGTCGTCGTGCCCTTCTTCTGGCCGATCCTCGTCGAGCTGAATGGCGGGGATTATGCGACGGCCGAGACGGCGGCTTTCGGGATGGACAACGAAGATCTGAAGATCTGGTTCGGCATCCTGGCGCTTGTCGTCGTCGAGCTCGGGCTGATCACGCCGCCGGTTGGGCTCAATGTGTTCGTCATCAAGAGCTTCGCGCCCCAGACCTCCATGGGGACGATCTTCCGCGGCGTCTTCCCTTTCTTCCTGGGCGAGGTGGTCCGCGTGGGCGTGCTGATCTTGATCCCCTCGCTCTGCCTGCTCTTGCCTACGCTGCTGAGGAGTTGACGATGGCCGCTCAACCCGCCGCGAGCCCTTTGGACAGGCCTGCACCCTCGCCTGAGCACCGACCGGCGCCCCGTCGTCCGCATGGGGCCACGACACAGGTCGCCATCATCGGCGGCGGCCCATCTGGCCTCCTGCTCGCTCGGCTCCTGCAGCTCAGCGGTGTCCGATCCATCGTGATCGAGCGGCAGTCCGAAGCGCATGTGATGGCGCGCATCCGGGCCGGTGTGCTGGAGCAGGGAACTGTCGCGCTTCTGCAGAAGGCCGAGATCGGAGACAGGCTCGTGCGCGAGGGGCTCGTTCATCACGGCTTCGATCTAGCGGTTAACGGCCGCAGATTTCGCATTGCGATGGACGATCTGATCGGGCGTCACGTGACGGTCTATGGTCAGACCGAGGTGACGAAGGATCTGATGGTCGCCCATCACCAGGCGGGAACCGAGATGTATCACGAGGTCGAGGACGTGGCGCTCCATGACCTCGAGACCGACGCACCCGCAGTCACTTTCACCCGCCATGGCGAGCCCTGGCGCGTGACGGCGGACTTCGTCGTTGGCTGCGACGGGTTCCGCGGACCCTCCCGACAGGCGATCCCGGCGGCGAAGCGGGCTGAGTTCGAACGCGTCTATCCGTTTGGTTGGCTCGGAATCCTGGCCGATGTGCCACCCTGCCAGGACGAGCTGATCTATGCCAACAGCGACCGTGGTTTCGCGCTTGCCAGCATGCGCTCGCCCACCCGGTCGCGCTATTACATCCAATGCCCCGCCGATGAGGACATCGCCAACTGGCCCGACGATAGGCTTTGGGAGGCGCTGAAACAGCGCCTCGGCCCGGATGTTGCGGCAAGCATCACCACAGGCCCTGCGATCGAGAAGAGCATCGCGCCGCTGCGCAGTTTCGTCTGCGAGACCATGCAGCACGGCCGGCTCTTCTTGGCTGGCGATGCGGCCCATATCGTTCCGCCAACGGGCGCGAAGGGGCTCAACCTCGCCGTCGGTGACGTGCATTACCTCGCCACCGCCCTCATCGCCTTCTATGCCAATGGGGAGGAGCGCGGGCTGCGCCAGTACAGCACGGTTGCCCTGCGGCGGATCTGGAAGGCGGAGCGCTTCTCCTGGATGCTCACCACGCTGCTGCATGATTTCGACGACGACGATACCTTCGGACGGCGCATGAAGGTGGCGGAACTCGACTACATCTTCTCCTCCCGCGCTGCGCAGATCTCGATTGCCGAGAACTACGTCGGTCTTCCCTATGACGATGTGCTTGCCTGAGGGGATGACCATGCACTTCGCCACCATCAATGGGGTCACCCTCCGCTACCGCATCGCCGGGGACCCGCACGGGCCTGGCATCGTCTTCGTCAATGCGCTGGGAACGGACCTGACGATCTGGGATGGCGTGATCGCCCGGCTGCCGCAGGGCTATCGGATGATCGGCTATGACACGCGCGGCCACGGTTTGTCCTCGATGGCCGGAGGGTCTCTCTCAATCGACGATCTGGCCCGCGATCTGCTCGGGCTCATGGATCATCTCGGTCTCTCGGATGCCGTCCTCTGCGGCGTCTCGGTCGGCGGCCTGATCGCGCAGCGCGTTGCTTCGCTCGCGCCGGAGCGGGTGCGCGGCCTCGTCCTCTGCAACACCGGCGCACGGATCGGTACGGCGGAGATGTGGGACGAGCGCATGGCGCTCATTGCGCGCGACGGGTTGGAGGTAGAGGCCGATGCGATTCTAGAACGCTGGGTCACAGCCCCTTTTCGTGCGGCTCATCCAGCGGCTTTGGCCGGCTATCGTGCGATGCTCACCCGCACGCCCCTGGCTGGCTATCTCGGCATCTGTGCGGTGCTGCGGGAGGCGGATCTCACGCGCGAGACAAAGGGCCTCAGCACCCCCACGCTTTGCATCGCCGGCGCTGGCGATGTGGCGACCCCGCCCATGCTGGTGCAGGCGCTCGCAGCCCTCATCAAGGGGGCGGTCTATAGCGAGCTTTCCCACTGCGGCCACCTCCCCTCCATCGAGCAGCCGGAGGCCTGCGCCAAGGCTATCGCAGCGTTTCTTGATGCACAGGAGGGCGCGCCGGAGCCGCCGAGCGGAGAGACGGCGCGCTACGCCAGCGGGATGATGGCCCGGCGCAAGGTGCTGGGCGATGACCATGTGAACCGAGCCATGGCGCGGATGACGACGATGGATGCCGCCTTTCAACGTTTCATCACGGAGGGCGCCTGGGGCACCGTCTGGTCCGGGCGCCAGTTCACGCTGCGCGAGCGTTCTATCGTGACCCTCGCGCTCCTGGCTGCAGCCGGGCAGGATGAGGAGGTGGCCATGCATCTGCGCGCCACTGCCAACACGGGTGCGACGGAGGCCGATGTTGCGGAGGTGCTCATGCATGTCGCTGTCTACGCGGGCGTACCCCGCGCCAATCATGCGTTGAAGATCGCCCGTGAGGTCTTTGCGCCCAAGGCGGAGGAGGCGTGAGATGACGCGCGAGACCCCGGGGCGCCGCTGGGCAGAGATGCCCGAGATGATCTTTCGGGATTACAAATCCTCCACCACGCGAAGCCCGAGCCAGCCTCCCGTCTCGGTGACGGATTGGGATGCCTCTCTCAGCCTCCGCCCTGTTTGGCCCGCCCTGCCGGAGGGGGACGCTGATCTGACGGTGAATGCGCGCGTGAACGGTGAGCCGATTGGGGAGCGTCTTCTCGTTGAGGGGCGACTGACGGATGAGGCTGGGCGTCCCCTGTCCGGCGCGCTCATCGAGATCTGGCAGGCCAATGCGGCCGGTCGCTACATCCATCGCGAGGAGCGCCATCCCGCGCCGCTCGATCCCAATTTTCTGGGCGCCGGCCGTGCGATCACGGCAGACGATGGGACCTACCGTTTCGTGACGATCAAGCCCGGATCCTATCCCTGGGGGAACCATCGCAATGCCTGGCGCCCCGCGCATATCCATTTTGCCGTCTTCGGCGCAGGGATCGCCCAGCGGCTGATCACCCAGATGTACTTCCCTGGCGATCCGACACTGCCCTTCGACCCGATCTTCAATGCGATCCCCGATGCGGCCCGGCGCAACCGCCTGATCAGTCGCTTCTCCATAGAATACACGGTCCCGAACTGGGCGCATTGCTACAAGTTCGACATCGTGCTCGGCGGGCGCGCCGGGACGCCCTTCGAGGAGGACCACGACCATGGCTGACATGCGCGGATACGGTGCCATGGACCTGCGCGATCGCGGCGGCGCCCATGACTATCGCTATGAGGATGGGCGCGGCGTGATGGCAAGCCCAGGCCCCACGCCGAGCCAGACCGTCGGCCCCTTCTTCGCCTATGGGCTGACGCCCAAGGCCTATGGCTACCCGCTGCACGATATCCATACGAATGAGCTGGCGGGGTCCGAGGTTGCCGGTGAGCGGATCGTCCTGGAGGGGCAGGTCTTCGATGCGGAGGGCGCGCCTGTGCATGATGCCATGGTTGAGATCCTGCAGGCCGACAGTACCGGCACCTATGTGCGCCAGCCGCGAAACGACGGGTTCACGGGCTATGGCCGGATGGGCACAGGCGCGATGGGCTCGGCCAAGGATGGCGGCGACACCCGTTTTGTCTTCCACACGATCCGGCCGGGCGCGACGGGGCCGGGGTGCTGCCCGTCGATCACGCTGATCCTCACGATGCGCGGGCTGCTCAATCACTGCGTGACGCGCATCTATTTTCCCGAAGACGCGGCCAGCACGGATCCCGTCCTCTCCGCCGTGCCAGAAGCGCGACGGTCGACGCTCATCGCTAAGCCGCTCGGTCCCGGGCGCTATCGTTTCGACATCCAGATGCGCGGCCCCGACGAAACGGTGTTCTTCGATGTGTGAACGCGCGTTGAGCGGCCGCGGCGTCTCTCGGGGCTTGGCGTGAGCGGCTGGCCCAGCCTTCCCCTCGGCCTCGCCGGCGCGCTCTTAGCCGATGAGGAGATGGCGTCCGTCTTCTCGGCAGAGGCCGAGATCGAGGCGATGCTGGCCTTCGAGCGGGAGCTCGCCCGGGCGCAGCATGCGTTGGGCGTGCTGGATGCTGCGGCTTTAGCTGCCGTCGAGGCGGTCACTGTCCCGGACACTCTCGAGACTTCGGGGCTCCTTGCCGGGATCGCACGGGATGGGCTGGCCGTACCCGCCATGGTGCAACAGCTGCGCTCGAGCCTCAGCGCGGCGCATGAAAAGGCGTTGCATCAAGGCTCAACCAGCCAGGATGTGATCGACACCGCCCTCATGCTGCGCCTCAAACATGCGACGGCGATCCTAGCGGTCCGTCTCGACACAGTCGTCGAGGCACTCGATGGCCTCACGGCCCGCGCCGGCGCGCATCCCATGATAGCGCGCACCCGCTTTCAGGACGCGCTGCCCTTCACTTTTCGCGACCGGATCGAGACATGGCGGGCACCTTTGGAGGGCCTGCGTGCCTCTGTGCCGACGGTCTTTCCGCTCCAGTTCGGTGGCGCCATCGGACGGCGGTACGAGGCTTATGGGCCCAAGGCAGACCGGATCGCAGTGGCGATGGCAGAGGCGCTGGGCCTCAATGAGATCGGTCGTCCATGGCACACGGACCGCCAGCCCCTCAGTGAGATCGTTGCCTGGCCCGCCGCGCTGGCAATAGCGCTCGGCAAGATCGGCCAGGACGTCGCGCTCATGGCGCAGAACCCGGTGGCCGAGGTTCGAGCGCCCGGCGGGGGCTCCTCCGCAATGCCCCATAAGAACAACCCGGTGGGGGCTGAACTGATGGTGAGCCTCGCCCGCTACGTGACCGCCCATGCGGCGATGGTGCAGCAAGCCTCTCTGCATGAGAACGAGCGCTCCGGCATAGCCTGGACGCAGGAGTGGCTCGCGTTGCCACCCATCTTCCTCGGAGCGGCGGTCTCGACGCGCACGGCCGCCACCTTGATCCCGGCTTTGGAGGCTGGCCCGGCCGCGCCATAGCCCAGCGTGCCGCGCATCAATCGAGACACATGATCGCTCAGCCTTGGCATTTGTGAACGAGTTGCCTGTTTGCGGCTCGCCGCGACATTCACCACGGCCTCACACAGAACCTTAACCGTCCCGGAATGAGCAGCTGCGCCCAAAGCGATTGATCATGGGACCAAGCGAGGGCAGGTTACGCAGGGTGAGCAAAAGTGGGTGAAGCCGGGTCTTGGAGTAGCGTCGCAGTCGGGTTGTGGGTGAGAGCGTTCAGTACCTGAAGCTTCCTCATCACCTTCGGGTTGTCCTCTCCGTCCTCCGGCTCTCATGGGAAAATGAGAGTACTCGCCAAATAGAGCGCGCCGCAATCGCCATGCCTGCTCCCATGAGCCGGCAACCTGTTGGCGACGCGCTTCAACGTGATCAGCAGCCAACTGCCTCGATCGGCCACGATCTGGGCGCGGTTGGCTGACGCATGACGACGGGGGTCAATGTGAACGAGCAGCACCAGACATTGGGTAAATCAAGCGACGCAATCGCCATTGTCGGCATTGGCTGCCGTTTTCCAGGGGGCTCACTCAGCCCAAGCACCTTCTGGGATTTTCTCATGCGGCGCGGCAGCGGCATCTGTGAGATCCCCTCGGACCGTTGGTCGCTGGAGGCTTTTCACGACGACGATCCGACAGCGCTTGGCAAGGCCCGGACGCGCTGGGGCGGCTTTCTGAATGACATCCGCGGCTTCGATCCGAGCTTCTTCCGGCTCTCGCCGCGCGAGGCCAACACGATGGACCCCCAACAGCGCATGCTCCTGATGCTCGCCTATGAGGCGGCTCAGGACGCTGGCTTGACGCTCCGGGCGCTCAAACGCGCGAACACGGGCGTTTTCGTTGGTGTCTCGGTGTCTGACTACGGAGCCTTGCAGCGCCAGCAGCGGGCCACAGACGAGCTTTATGCAGGCACGGGCACAGCGCTCTGCATCAACGCCAACCGCGTCTCGCACCGCTTCGATCTGACGGGGCCGAGCTTTGCGGTCGATACTGCGTGCTCTTCGTCTCTGGTCGCCGTGAACGCGGCCTGCGAGTCGCTGATCCTCGGCTCTTCCGACATCGCGCTCGCGGGTGGCGTGAACGCCCTGCTCGATCCGGCGGCCTTCATCGTCTTCGACAAGGCCGGCATGCTCTCGCCCACCGGCACGATCTCGACCTTCGATGTGGCGGCAAACGGCTATGTCCGGGGTGAAGGATGCGGGGTGATCGTCTTGCGACGCCTCTCCGACGCCCTGGCCGCGGGCAACCGGATCTATGTCGTGATCCGGGCGACAAACGTCAACCAAGACGGCCATACGACGACGCTGACCGCTCCGAACCCAGCGCAGCAGATCGCGATGCTGGAAGAGCTGTGCGCCCGCGGTGGCGTGACGCCCTCAGAGGTCGACTATGTCGAGGCGCATGGCACGGGGACCCCGGTCGGCGACCCGATCGAGGCCGGGTCCATCGGGCATGTCTTCGGGCAAACCCGCCGCGACGGTAAGGTCTGGATCGGGTCGGTGAAGCCCAATATCGGCCATCTGGAGGCTGCGGCCGGGATCTCCGGGCTGATCAAGACGGCCCTCTCCGTGCATCACCGGACGGTCCCGCCCAACCGAAACTTCAAAGCACCCAACCCCCGGATCCCGT